>DCDB01000078.1:0-25921 GCA_002316215.1 Lachnospiraceae bacterium UBA1066
TTCCTCCTTAAAAGTGTACAATTCATTTTAATATAAAACCTGTCCCGTTGCAATATCAAAGTTTATTTCTTCTGCAGTCTCCAATATTGTTTTTTCATCCGTGGGTATAATCATACCCGCTGCAGCTTCATAAGCACTGCGGCGCTGATCCGACATTTTTCGTATATCATCCGCATTCAGCTTTCCCTTAAGAAGAGGCCGGTTGGACGCTTCATGCTCAATTCTTTTCAGGATGGTCTCCGGTTTCGCCGTAAGAAGATAGATTTTGCCGAGACGGTGCATAACATCCGTGTTTTCCGAGCGGAGAACCGTTCCTCCTCCGCAGGAAACGACACGTCTTCCCGATATTTTCATGCCTCTCAGCACCTCTGTCTCAAGATTTCGAAAATATTCCTCACCATAAAGACTGAATATTTCCCGGATCGGCATTCCGGCATGCTCTTCAATAACGCGATCCATCTCGAAGATGTCGGCATCCAGCATCCGGCCCAGACAGGAAGCGACAGACGATTTTCCCGTACCCATAAAACCAATCAGAAATACCGTTGTATTCGCAATCCTTTCGTGTATTTCCGACATTTTTTTCTTTAAAATGTCCGCCTCGATCTGCCCCGGAGCACTGCCCTCCCCGTCAATACAGCCGAACGTCATACAGGAGCCGAATGCCTCCCCTCCGAAACGCGTCATTATGCCCGTCTCTCCCATGGATATAATGAAATACGGTACCGCCGACGTCTCTTTCATTTTATGGGAAGCTTTTAGCACATTGCATACATCTTCACTTTTTAAAGGCATATAAGCAGCTTTTACGATATCCGCACCCAAAAGCTCCATGCCGGACAGTTGCCTTTCGATGGCGTCCGCTCCGGGCGTCCCGTTAAAATCATGGTGTGATAATAGCGCTGCCTTCCCTCCTTCATGCACTTTTTTAAGCAGTTTTCCCGCAAAAGGAGAGCTGTATTCGATATCCACAAGATCAATCGCAGGACTTATAGCGGCAGCTTCGAGAATCTCCGCATATTTTTCCCGGCTGCCTTTGTATTTTCCTCCCTCCCGGGAGCTTCGAAGAGTAAAAAGAACCGGGCCCTGAAAGATGTCCCGGACATTTTTTACAAAGCTCATAAGGTTTGGAATATTCTCACAGTCCTTCAGCGCATCCGCCCGAATTTCAAGCAGATCGCACTTTCCTGAAGCTTTCTTCGCTTTCAAAAGAGCGCCTGCTTCATCGACGGCTTCAATCGGGACTGCAATCTTTGGAATTCCGCTGCCGATTTCCACGTTTCTTATCTTTAATGTTTTCATTTTTCCATTCTCTATGCTAAAATATTAAGCTAAGCAAAGGTCAAACGCCACCTGTACAAACTTATTATGGTACAGGCATCAAAAGCCAAAAAACACAGCAAGGCACTTTAGACGCGAATTTTTCTTTCAGCGTCAAATGAAGCCCTTCCGAAAACACCGCTTAACCACGCTGGAGGCACCTAATGCAAAACTACTATCTTCTTGGATCTCCCATCCGCCACAGCCTTTCGCCGGCTATGATGAATCTATCATTTTCTGAACTCGGTATCGATGCCGAATACGGGCTGATGGAAACGGATATCGATCTTCTTCCTTCCGCCGTTCAAAAGCTGAAGGAAAACGGAGCTTCCGGCTGGAATCTTACGATGCCGGTCAAATCCGCCATGTGCAGCCTCTGCGATGAGCTCTCTCCTTCCGCACTTATTGGGCAGGTCGTCAATACCGTTGTAAACCGGCACGGAAAACTTTTCGGCTATACCACCGACGGCGCCGGCTTCCGGCGTGCCGCGTGCGATGCCGGCTTCTCCGTTCCCTGCCGGAAAATGGTTCTCCTGGGCACCGGAGGCGCAGCCTCGTCCATCCTGATCGAAAGCGCTCTTTCGGGAAGCGGTGAGATTTCCGTCTTCTGCAACCGGCCTTCTTCACGTACAAAAATCGAAGCTGTCGCAAAGCGTCTGTCAGATTACTCCAAAACAAAAATCAAAACTTTCTTTTATAGTGAACCTCATGCTTTGGAAAATGAAATCCGGGAAAGTTCTCTTCTCGTCAATGCCACAAACATCGGTATGGCCGGCCGGCCGGAGGATTCCGGAACAGACTGCCTGATACCGGATATCCGCTGTCTGTCAGCTCAGCCCGATGTCTTTGATGCCATTTACAATCCCCGGAAAACACCTCTCCTGAATCTTGCAGAAAAGGCCGGCTGCCGGACGGCAAACGGCCTCATGATGCTTCTTTTTCAGGGTGCTGAAGCTTTCCGGCTCTGGACCGGTGAAGAAATGCCGACGCCTCTTGTCCGGAAAAAGATCTTTCCGGACAGCTGAAAGGTCACTCTTCGGGCTTTTCCTTTTTTTCGACCGCTGTCTTTGAAGTCTTTTTCGCTTTTTTTGTCTCAGGAGCTTTTACTTCCTGTTCGGCAGCATCCGAAGTTCCTGCTGCACCGGCATCCAGCTCTATGATTTCTTTCACAATATCCTCAACGCTTTTTCCGTCTGTTTTAATTATCTGGTTTGCAGCTTTTTTATAAGCCGGCTCGCGTTCCTTAAGCATCCTGGCAACATGCTCCCCCAAGTCTCCGGTTTTCATCCAGGGATGGCGGTCGCTTTGCTCAAGTCTTTCAACAATTGTGGCCTGCTTTACCTTCAGGAAATAAACGGTTCCCAGTTCTTTAAGGTAAGCCTCATTCTGCGGCATGAGCACGAGGCCGCTGCCAAGGATAACGACAGAGCGCTTTGGCTGACCCGACAGCCCTGCAAGGACATACGTTTCCATAGCACGGTAATAAGGCTCGCCAAAACGTTCGTAGATCTCACCGGATGTCATTTTCATTTTTTCCGTTATCACTTTATCGATGTCAATCAGCGGCAGCTTCATTTCTTTAGACAGCAATTTCCCGGCTGCACTTTTTCCTGATCCCATAAAGCCTTCAATAATAATATGGTTCATATCCGTTCCTCACTTATCCGCAGTTTTTCTTTTATAAAAATGAATAACAATTTTCTCCAGGTATCTCTTCAGGACGATTTGGAATTCCTCTTTTTTCGCAATCTGGCCTACGAGTATTGTCCGGATCCCGGCTCTGTTGGCGCCCCAGATATCCGTAAAAATCTGATCTCCGATAGAAATGGTACTTGCCGTATTGGTTCCCATAAGATGCATTGCCTTCCGATAAGCCTTTCTGGAAGGCTTATGCGCATTCTCAAGCGTGAATACATGAACTTCTCTGTTAAACATATCGACGCGCTGTTTTTTATTATTGGATACCAGACAGCATTTAAAACCGATTTTCTTCAGCCTGCGGAATAATCCGACAGCTCTTTTATCCGCCGGCGCATCATGCGGAACCAGCGTATTATCGATATCAAAAATAATACCCCGGATACCTTCCCTGTACAGTTGTTCAAAATCAATATCGTATGTACTTGCCGCCGTATCGTCCGGATATAGTTTTTCAAGCATATAGGTATTCCTGCAGCTTCTCCAGATTTTTTTGCATGACATTGTAACCATGCTCGTAAAAGGCCGTCAAAGTATCGTAATTGTGCTCTGTCCTTTTCACCGGAGGAATTTCCGGACGGATGACAAAAATTCTTCCCTCGTCTTCCCACTTTTCCACAGCTGCAAGAACTTCGTTGTATACCTTATAATGATTCAGTTCAGTCCTAAGAAGCTCCGGATAATTTCTGAGCGTCATAGTATAGAGGCCCTTGGTCGTCTGCGGTTTTTTCTTTCTGTATCCTCTGTTGCGTGTCAGGACGAGTACATCCTTTCTACATCCGCGGCGCAAAGCACGCGCGATCGGTATGGCATCGGATATACCGCCGTCAACGTATTTTTCCCCATCAAGCGAAACCATGGGAGAAAACAGCGGTAGCGATGAAGATGCCCTGCAGACACACATCAGCCTTTTTCTGTCGCTGCGCTCATCTTTATATTCCGGCTTCCCCGTTGCAGCATTTGTGACAACAAGATCACATTCAATATCCGAGCTAAAATAAGCATCAAAATCAAAAGGATAGATTTCATTTGGGAATTTATCAAAAATCATATCCATGTCGAAAACAGAGTGCTGACGGACAATAGACTGCAGATTGACATAACTGTATTCATTTTCCTTAGATGCCATACACTTCCTGGTTCTTCCGGCCTGATGCGCTATGTAATCCACAGCATTGCATGCTCCTGCGGAAACACCGCAGACATACGGTAAATATATTTTCTGCTCCATGAGGCAGTCGAGAACACCGGCAGTAAAAATTCCCCGCGACGCTCCTCCCTCAAGTATCAGTCCTGCTTTTTGCATCTTTCCTCCAAAGGTATATATTCATTTCTTGCCGAAACGCTTAGGTACGCCGGGCGGATGATCTTATCCATATTGATCAGTTCTTCCATCCGGTGCGCACTCCATCCTGCAATTCTGGCGATTGCAAAAATAGGTGTATAAAGTTCTGTCGGCAGGCCCAGCATACCATACACCAGACCCGAATAAAAATCTACATTCGCGGAAACACCCTTATATATCCTGCGCTCCTTTGATATCACTTCAGGCGCCAAACGTTCGACACGGCTATAAAGATCATAGTCCGCCATCCGTCCTTTTTCAACCGCCAGCTTTCCGATAAACTCTCTGAAAATATTGGCTCTCGGATCGGAAATAGAATACACGGCATGACCGAAGCCGTAAATAAGCCCTTTTTTATCGAAGGCCTGCTTTGTCAGCAGTTTATGCAGGTAGTCCCTGATCTCATCGTCATCCTTCAGATCTTTGACATTTTTCCTAAGATCCTCGAACATATGGATAACCTTGATATTCGCACCGCCGTGCTTCGGTCCCTTAAGAGAGGCCAGCGAAGCTGCTACAGCAGAATACGTATCCGTCCCCGAAGACGTTACAACGTGCATCGTAAAGGAGGAGTTATTGCCTCCCCCGTGTTCCATATGAAGAACCAGAGCCAGATCCAGAACCCGCGCCTCCAACTCCGTGTACTGCATGTCAGGGCGAAGGAGCAGCAGGATATTCTCAGCTGTTGAAAGACTTTTCGACGGATTATGGATATACAGGCTGTTGCCGCAGATATAATGATTATAGGACTGATATCCGTAAACTGCCATCATCGGAAATGTGGCTATCAGGTTGATGCACTGGCGAAGAACATTCGGGAGCGAAGTATCATCCGCATTTTTATCATAAGAGTATAACGTCAGGACGGACTTCGCCAGGGTATTCATAATGTCACGGCTCGGTGCTTTCATAATAACATCGCGCACAAAATTCGTAGGCAGGCTTCTCTGCTGCACAAGAATATTTTTAAATGCCTCAAGCTGATCCTCCGTCGGCAGCGTCCCGAACAGGAGCAGATACGCCGTTTCTTCAAAACCGAACCTTTTTTCGGAAATGAACCCATGCGTCAAATCGCGTATATCGATTCCCCGGTAATAAAGCTGGCCGTCGCAGGCCGTTTTCTTTCCGTCGATAATAGTACTGGATACTATTTCGGAAATTTCTGTGAGCCCGGCAACAACGCCGTTTCCGTCAATATCCCTAAGGCCTCTTTTTACGTCTTTTTCCGTATACAGCTGAGGGTTTATCGTCGAATGCTCTACACAAATGCTGCTTAACGCCTCAAGTTCGGGAGTCACTTTCATATTGAATTTTCCCATATTTACCTCCTTTATGCGGTGTGCTGTCAGCTGCTTTTATTTTCATGGATTGTTTTATCCTGCACCATGTTCTGCCGGTCGCCGAAAATCACTTTTCCCTCATCGTCAACGTTTATTACCTTTTTTTTCATTTTTCTCTCGACTGCGTCCTTGACGAGATTATAGATCACAGATGTCAGCGGGATGAAAAAAAGCATGCCGCCGAAACCGAACAGGGCGCCGCCGACCGTAATCCCTATAAGGACATAGATAGACGGCATATTGATGGAGTTCCCCATAATCCGCGGATACATAAAGTTATCGTCAAAAGTCCTTATGATAACATAAAGGATTAAAAAAGCCGCCATCCTCGCCGGACTAACTGTGAGAACAACAATTGCGCCGAATACACCCGCCATAATGGCCCCGAACATAGGGATGAGGCAGCAGCAGGCGCAGACGATGGCAATCAGGAAGGAATATGGCATTCCTGCAATCGCCATAACCGTTCCGACTAAAAAACCGTTACAGACACATTCAAGACACTGCCCTGTAATAAAATGGTGAAAAGCTTCGTAACATATAGCTGCGACATGCCGGATCTGGTCGGCTGCCTTCTTTGGAAATGCGCTGTAGACAAGGCTCAGCGTCCTCTTTCTGTGCTTTTCTTTGGCCGCGCAGACGTAAATGGAAAAGGCTATCGCTATGATGACATTTGTCGCCTGCCCGATAATTTTCGTGGCTACGGTTAAAAAGTTATGGACGGCATTGCTCGATCCGGAAATAAAACCGCTCATCAGTTCATCCAGGACATCCGCCCACTTAATACTGCTGAAATCATGATCCTCAATCCATGTCACGATCTGAGGATACTTCTTAAACTTTTGTTCAAGCCAGGAAAACCAGAGCGGCACATCAACCTTCAGCGTATCCCCGAGATTCGAAACAGCCGATGAAAGCTTCGGAATGACATAAAACATAATGGTAAGAAAAAGCGCAATTCCTATAAGCAGGCTGATGATGATGGACAGCGGGCGTGACATTTTTTTTGAGAACTTTGTATCCTTTGTCTTCCGGTTATTAAAAATGACGCGCTCAAAGAAACTCATCGGCACATTCAGGATAAAAGCCAGACAGCAGCCCAGAAAAAAAGGATACAGGATACCAATCACGAACGCTACGCCGTTTATAACGTTCGTGATATTCAGTGCAACGACGAGAACCAGTCCCGCGATAAAAATTAAATCCCTTATTTTCCTGAAAGTTTCTTTATCCATCGACATGCGTCAATTATAACATCAATTTGACTGGGATGCCAGAAAAGTGTATATTATCGTTATAGACAAATATGTTCATGTGTTCATCTAAGGGGTAAATCATGAAAAATCGGCCAAAAGAGGCTTCTATCGAAAAACTTGCTGATCTGTATAAGATTTTCGGAGATGCAACGCGTATACGCATCATGTATGCGCTCATGCCCGGTGAAATGTGCGTTCAGGATATCGCAGACAGCCTGAACATGACACAGTCCGCCATCTCCCATCAGTTGCGGATCCTCAAAACCAGCTGTCTTGTTAAAAGCCGTCGGGAAGGCAAAGCCATTATTTACAGTCTCGCCGACACGCATGTCTCGACTATCCTCTCGCAGGGGCTCGATCATGTTGAAGAGTAAAAAAACGTCTGCCTTGCGGCAGCCGCTTTTTTACTGTAATGAAATATCCCCTTCTGTAATCCCGGATCTGTTTAACCAAAACTGCCAATTACAGCTCCGGATAAACTTCTACAAATTGCATTTTGAAGTTCCGGAAAAACTTCTTCAAATTGCATTTTGCAGCTCCGGATAAGCTTCTTCAAATTGCATTTTACAGCCCCAGATAAGCTTTCTTTACGCTGCTGTCTCTCAGCAGTTCTTTGCCGGTCCCTGACATCGTTATCCTGCCGGTTTCCATGACATAGGCATAATCGGCTGCCTGAAGCGCCATATTGGCATTCTGCTCGTTAAGCAGGATGGTTGTTCCCTGTTCATTGATTTTCTTAATGATTTCAAATATCTGGCGGACAATTTTCGGAGCAAGTCCCAGCGACGGTTCGTCCATCATAAGGATTTTAGGATGGCACATAAGTGCCCTTGCAACGGCCAGCATCTGCTGTTCCCCGCCGGAAAGTGTACCTGCTGCCTGCCATTTCCTGCTTTTCAGGATCGGGAAGAGTTCATACATCCTTTCGATGTCTTCATTCAGGTCGTCCGTTCTTAAATAAGCTCCGATTTTCAGGTTTTCCAGTACCGTCATATCCGGAAACATATGCCGTCCTTCGGGAGAAAGGGTAATGCCTTTTGATACAATTACCGTTGTGCTTCTTCCCAGAAGCTCCTCACCGTCCAGATTGATTGAACCTTCTTTCGCTTTTACAAGTCCGATGATCGTGCGCAGGGTCGTCGACTTTCCGGCGCCATTCGCCCCGATCAGCGTAACGATTTTTCCGTCCGGAACCTCAAAAGATATATTCCTCACGGCCTCGATGCCGCCGTAGTTCACGCAGAGATCAGTTATTTTCAGCATGATCGGCCTCCCCTAAATATGCCTCAATGACCTTCGGATTCGAACTGATTTCCTTCGGATTGCCCTCGGCGATCATCTTTCCGAAATCGATGCAGTAGATACGGTCGGATATCTTCATGACAAGATCCATATGATGCTCAATCATAAATACTGTCAGCTTATACCGTTTCTTTATTTCGACGATAAATGCAGACAGCTCCGCCGTTTCCTGCGGATTCATGCCGGCTGCCGGCTCATCCAGAAGAAGAAGCCTCGGATTTGTCGCAAGCGCACGTGCAATTTCAAGCCTTCTTTGAATCCCGTAAGGAAGGTTCCCCGCCTCTTCATTTTCTACATCCGAAAGCCCTACCTCGCGAAGAAGCTCGTGCGCTCTTTCCCTCATATCAAGCTCTTCCTGACGAGCCTTCGGCTTTGTCTTCATCTTATCCAGGAATGCCGCATTTGCAAAAAATGATTCGCTCAGGAAATTCGTCTTAACATGCATATGCTGTGCGATCAGAACATTTTCAAAAGCCGTCAGGCTGGAAAAAAGCCGTATGTTCTGAAAAGTCCTGGCAACGCCCAGAGCCGTTATTTTATCCGGTGTCCGGCTTACAATCTCTGTATACTCACCGGCATGGCTGCCGGCATAAGTCTTTTTCATCTTTCCGTGCGGGCAGTTAGCCACCATAGTCTGTCCGTTAAATTCAACGCGTCCGTTGGTCGGCTCATATACGCCCGTTATACAGTTAAATGCCGTCGTTTTGCCGGCGCCGTTCGGTCCGATCAGGGCAACGATTTCTCCCTCACCGACATGCAGGGACAAAGAGTCAACCGCAACGACACCGCCGAACTGCATGGTAATATTTTCCATGCGGAGAATATCTTCACTCATTTTTGGCGCCCTCCCCTGATTTCTTCTTTCTGAAGAGCTGCGGAATCCTGCGAAACAGATTTATAAGTCCCTGCCAGCTGAATTCCCTGCCGCCCATCAGCCCTTTCCTCCAGAAAAGGACGACGACCATAAGGAGTATGGAGAAAATGACCATCCGGAAGCCCGCACGAAACAAAGGAATCGACACACCGCCAATTGTCAGAGGCTCATCGAAGAAGCGAAGCCACTCCTGGCCGCCCATGACAAGAAATGCACCGATAACCGATCCGGTAACCGATCCCAGACCGCCCAGAACGACAATCAGGAGAATCGTATAGGTCAGCGTCACCTGAAATGTCTTAGCATCGATGGAACGCATGTAAATAGCCAAAAGTCCTCCGGCAATCCCCGTAAAAAATGAGCTTATGATAAAAGCCAGTTCCTTTGTCTTAAAAAGATTGATGCCCATCGCCTCAGCAGCAACCTCATCTTCACGTATGGCTGTAAATGCCCGGCCATAGGATGAACGAAGAAGCATAACCATAAGCGCGATACAGATGATCGATACAATAACCGGAGTAAAAATCGAATGGTATCCCGGAATTGTGTTCAGGCCGTAAGAGCCGTTCGTAATCTGGTTGAGTCCCGGAGCGGCAATAACCGCCCTGATAATTTCGGCAAAACCAAGTGTTGCAATCGCAAGATAGTCAGATTTAAGCCTCAGAACCGGAAATCCGATAAGAGCCGCAAAGCCGGCTGCAATAAGGCCGCCGAGAAGCATTGCAAGCCACCACGGAAGAGATACATTCGCCAGCCACGGGGCTATTCCATTAACATAATACACTGTAGGACGGGATTCGACCGGTATAATCAGGATTGCTGTCACATAAGCCCCGATTGCCATAAAACCGGCCTGCCCGAGAGAAAACAGACCCGTAAAGCCTGTCAGCATATTCATGGCAACAGCAACGACCGCATAAATAGCCGAACGTTCAATAATTGAAATTGCGTAGGAATGAGAAGCCGAATTCAGCTGCAGGATAAGCATATAGGCAAAAATTATACCGATTAAAATAATGGTAAGAATCGTATTGCGCTTCTTGATATCTTTCTTCATTTTCCCTCCCTCATACTTTCTCTGTTGCCTTCTCGCCGAAAATACCCGTCGGCCTGAAGAGAAGGAAAACGATAAGCAGGATAAATGTAAAAGCATCAGAGAAGGTTGAATAACCGAGAGAAACCAATACGGTCTCGGAAATACCGATCAGGAAACCGCCGACAACTGCACCGGGTATGGAACCGATACCGCCGATAACAGCCGCCACAAAGCACTTTAGGCCGGGAAGCGATCCGGAATACGGATATACCGTCATACGATCTGTAAAATACAGGATTGAGCCGACACCGGCAAGAAGGCAGCCGATAATAAACGTATAAGTGATAGTCTTATCTACGCTTATTCCCATGATCTGGGCCGTTTCCATATCCTTAGAGACTGCGCGCATCGCCATACCGGCTTTCGTATGGTTGATAATCTGCATAAGCGCTATGACCAGCACAATCGTAAGTACCGGCGTAACCAGCGTCACAAGAGAAGCGGAAACTGATCCGAACTGAAAGATCTGCTTAAGGAACGGAATGGACGGATAAGCCATCGGGATAGCCGTGAAAATATAAGTTGCCAGATTCTGAAGCAGGTAGCTTACGCCTATGGCAGAAATCATGACGGACATTCTCGGAGCCGTACGCAGCGGCCTGTAAGCCACACGCTCAATCACGACGCCTAATAGAACAGTCCCGGCCAAAGTGACCGGGATTGAGACGTACCATGGAAAAACCGCCATTGAAAAGATCATGAAATATCCGGCCATCATGAAGATATCGCCGTGGGCGAAATTGATCATGCGCAAAATGCCGTATACCATGGTATATCCGATGGCAATCAGGGCATATGCGCCGCCAAGCGATATGCCCGTCAGGAACTGCTGAAGTATTACTGAACCATTCATTTTGTATCTCCTACCTTGACGATCTTAAGGAATGAGAAAGCTCCGTCTTTAACGGTATCGATGTAAGCTGAATCGCGGTTCGCATCGCCGTTGTCATCAAAGGAAATGCTGCCTGTGCAGCCGGTGTAATTCGTCTTTGCCAGAGTTTCGCGAAGCGTCGCTCCGTCTGTCGATCCTGCGGATTCAAGAGCATCGCAGATGACATTGTATGTATCATAGCAAAGAGCCGTATTGCCGACAACAGCATCATTTCCGCCGTTGTTCTTAACGCGTGTCTGATCCTTGTTCAGCCATTCCTTATATCCCTTGACAAATTCTACGGTCTTGTCATTAGAAGTATCGGCTTCATCAAAGAATGTGGAGCAGACCATTCCTTCACAATAAGCAGCTGAAGCATTGTCAATAATTGTCGTATTGTACCATGTGTCGCCGCCTCCGAAGACTGCTTTGATTCCGAGCTCACGCGCCTGCTTAATAATAAGCGGAGCCGTTGTAATGGATGACGGTGCGAAAATGAAGTCCGGATTGCCGTTCTTAACATTCGTAAGGATAGCCTTGAAATCCGACTGATTCGTCTGGAACTGCTCGTTGTCAACCACTGTTCCTCCGAGTTTCGTGAAGGCATCCGAGAAATAAGAAGCAAGGCCTGAGCTGTAGTCATCGCCCAGCTGCGAAATCACGGCTGCTGACTTGTAGCCTTCATTCCATGCATAGTTCGCCATGACAGTCCCCTGGAAAGGATCCAGGAAGCAAACGCGGAAATAATAAGTATTGCCCTGCGTAACCTGCGGGTTTGTGCAGGAAACACCGACAGCCGGGATCTTCGCATCTTCAAACGTCGGAGCTGCGGCAATCGCACAGCCGGAGCCATAGGTTCCGATCACTGCTTTGACGCCATCGGCAACTAATTTCTGTGCTGCAGTAACAGCTTCTGTCTTATCAGATTTATTATCAACCTCATCCAGTACAATCTTATATTCTTTATCGCCTACCTTAACCGTCGGACGAAGTTCATTCGCATAGCGCGCACCCTGAAGTTCCTGGATACCGCCTCCGCCGTTCTCGCCTGTCTGCGGCTCAAAAACACCGATCTTGATCGTATCGGAACTGCCTGAAGAGCTGCTTCCGCATGCGGAAAGAAGACCAACCGCCATTGCACCGCATAACAATAAAGCCACTGCCTTTTTCATTTTTCTCTCCTCCTTTAACACGTTGATGTGATACAATAATAAAAGAGTTTAGCACGTTTTATAGATTCTTACAATGTAAATATCGTTTTTATCGGACAGTTGAACGCAGCGTTCCAATTTTATCAATTGAACAGGTTACCGTATCCCCGGACTTTAAAAAGCGCGGCGGGTTAAAACCCATTCCCACGCCTGCGGGCGTACCCATCGAAATAATTGTTCCCGGAAGCAGCCTGATTCCCTGCGACAGCTCGCTGATGCAGTAGGCAATATCGAATATGAAATCATCCGTCGTCCCATCCTGCCTCAGCTCACCGTTTACTTCCGAACGTATGCCAAGAGACGGCCTGCCCGGTATTTCATCTGCTGTAACAATCCACGGGCCCATTGGGGTAAAGCCGTCCAGGCTCTTGCCGATGTACCACTGTTTATGACGTGTCTGTATATCCCGGGCGCTTATATCATTCATTATAGTATATCCAAAAATATAATTATAGGCGTTCTCCCGTGAAACATGATCCGCCTCCTTCCCGATAATAACGGCCAGCTCAGCTTCATAATCCATGCATTCCGTAATATCCGCATGAGCCGGAATAGTCCCGCCGTCAGCAACAGCTTCCCCGACACGCTTCGAAAAATAAATCGGATATCCCTTCTCCGTATCAAATGCTTCTTTTTTATAATCAGCAGCCTCTTTTTTATGCGCCCTGAAATTTTCTCCCAGGCAAATAACATCCTGGGCCGGACAGGGAATCGGAGCGCATTTTTCAATGTCTTCATAAGGTATTCCGCCCGTCGGGTTCTTAAGGAACAAATTCAGTGTCTGCCAGTCATCTACCTGCAGCCTTCCGACAAGATCATTCATATTGAAGTATGAAATTCCGATTTCCGGCAGTGCATATACTGTCTTGCCATCCTGTGACGCAATTCCCAGTGTTTCATAACCGTCCTGTTTAAAAGTTAGAAATTTCATTTTTCCTCCGTACCGTCCTATATCAGACATATTATAAAAAATCCGGCTATGCCTGAATGAAATGCAATTTACCGGCAGCCGGTAATTACATCATAACAGAAACTTAAGGACGAAACAAGAAAACAAAGCAAAAACAAAAATCAAAAAACAAAAATCAGAAACAAAAAAACAAACAAGAGAATAAACAAGAAAATGAAGCATAAAAGTAAAACAAGAAAAATGAAACAAACATAGAAGAATCCAAAAACGAAATCACGTAAAAAGCAGGCAGCTCATAAATGAGCTGCCTGCTTTGGCATTTGACTGCGGAAGGCGGGACTTGAACCCGCACGACTGCAATAGCCACAAGATCCTTAGTCTTGCTCGTCTGCCAATTCCGACACTTCCGCTTGAAGTCAACATAGAGATTATAATGGGCTTTTCAATATTTGTCAACTCTTTTTGCGGGATTTTTTATTTTCTTTTTGCGGGATTTTTTATTTTCTCTTTTTGCGGGATTTTTTATTTTCCTGCAAGACTTTCTGCAAGACAAAAACCTGCGGTCATGACTCAGCTTTCAGTCACATTGTAGTCTCCCGCATTCGCTGCAACGTAGCTTTGGTACAAAGCGTCATAGGAAGGAAATTCCAGTTCCTCCATACCGGCTGTATCAAAAATGACTGAGCCATCCGTCCCGGCTTTAAGATTATGCGCTTTAATCAAAAACCACTGTTCACTCTTCGTCGTAAGTTCCGGATAGTCCGGAATTTCTTCGGTGATCATCGTCTTATAAACAAGACCGATTCCATTATGTGACCCGCCGCCATAAAAGTCCTTTTCCTTCTCCTTCGCTGTCATTAGAAACATCTTTTGAAGCTCATTTTCTGAAAATGAACGTCTTGCCGCTTCACTATTAGCTGCCATATCCTGCTTTTCCGAATACTCCATCATTTCCTCCGCACGATGCTCAAGAACAAGCAGCGCCTCTTCCGTAAGCTCATCCATTCTTTCGATATACCGTTCAATGTCTTTTACTATGATTGTCTTCTTCATCGTCTCAGGAAGCGCAACTCCCTGACGGGCAGCCTCTTTTGAATCTGCAAGGGCCGTTATTTCAACTTCATCTCCGATGGAAAGACCTGCCGAAGGCTCGGCGTGAAACATCATCTCTGAAATAAAAGGATCTTCAGACCGGTTCTCGATCTGTATGGATGCAGCGGGAGACGCGTCA
Source organism: Lachnospiraceae bacterium UBA1066 (assembly GCA_002316215.1). Taxonomy (GTDB): domain Bacteria; phylum Bacillota; class Clostridia; order Lachnospirales; family Lachnospiraceae; genus Chordicoccus. The sequence goes on from DCDB01000078.1 coordinate 14,455, forward strand.
ATATATGAAATTGAAACATCCCTGAAAATATCCTCGTTTGACAGGACTCTCGACATACTGTTTGTACTGTTTGTACTGTTTATTTCACGTTCGTTCCTTACGCTGTCTGAATTTTCCGCAGCTTTTCCTGCGCTTTTGCCTCCGCAGGACACAAGCAGAACAGCCCCCGCCATGCCTGCGGCAAGAAAGACCAACCGTTTTCTTTCCATAATCAAAGCTCCCTTCCGAAGGTTAAAAGTTCCTCCGGAAGGGAGCGTATCATATTCCGTCGCGCAGAAAAACCCTATCGGAAAATGTTTAAATAAGTTCCATGAAAAATACTATTTTGAAGCATTTTTATCATAAACGGCATTTCTGTCATAAATGGCTTTTAAGCCTTTTATCATCAGCTCCCTGTCAATGGTAATTTCAGTTTCACAATAGGGAACCACGACGCTGGAAAGACCGCCCGTCGCTATAACTTTTGCCTCCGCTCCAAGTTCCCGTCGGATTCTTTTAACCAGACCGTCCAGCTGGGCCGCCTGACCGAAAATCACCCCGCTTTTCATGCAGTCTACCGTATTGGCGCCAACTGCTTTTCTGGGCGCCACAAGATCGATTTTCGGCAGCTGCGAAGTACCGGAAACGAGAGCATTTACCGACAGCATCACACCGGGAACGATCATCCCACCGATAAAACAGCCTCCTGCGTCCAGCGCGGAAATCGTCGTCGCGGTTCCCATATCGATAATGATCAGAGGGGCTCCGTACAGTTCGAGACCGCCAACGGCGTCTACCACCATATCCGCACCGAGCTGTTTCGGGTCGTCAATCTTGATTTTTAAGCCGTTTTTCACGCCCGGTCCCACCACCATCGGCATAAGACCGACAGCCTTTTTAACCGCCTCTTTCAGGACTATGGTCAGCGGCGGGACAACACTTGAAATGATGGCGCCTGTGATTTTCTTCGTATCTACACGGCACATTTCAAATATGTTATGAAGAAATACAGCATATTCAAAAGACGTCTTCTTAAGATCTGTAGAAAGCCTTTCCGTCACTACCAGACGGTCTCCTTCCATCAGCCCGACTTCTGTCTGAGTATTTCCCATATCAATAGCAAGCAGCATACGAAACCTCCGTTAATTTAATTCCGGACTTTTTTAAGCGCCAACCCTACGGATCCGCCTATGACAGTTGTTGATATCCATTCGATTACTGCATTTACCGTTACTGAAGCTAAAATGAAAACCAAAGGGTTAAAAGCCCCGAGCGACTTGCTCCAGGTCTGCACCGCATCTGCATTCCAGAAGCACAGAACAAGCATACTCATGAAAAACAGCGTGTTCAGAAAGGCCATGGAGAATCCAGCTATATAATACGAAGGCACCTTCCATTTCCTGTGGATTCCTTTATAGAGAAGGCCGCACAAAAAGGCTGCCAGAGTTCTCGTAGGAACACATAATAAAAATGTCAGGAACGGATTAATCGCAAGAAGAGCCGCACCAAACGGATCTCCCGTGAAGCACTGTGCAAATGAGGTGCACCCGAAAACAAGGCCTAAAAACGCTCCTGCAGCAGGCGAAACTGCGATGGCCCCGATCGCCACCGGAATCGTTATGAGGGAAATCGAAAGTGCGCCGACCCTGATGTAACCTATGGATGTAAATGCCATAATGAAAATGATAGCCGTGAGTACGGCCGTTTCGACCAGAGCAAGAATCCTTGCATGCGAATAAGACTGTTTCTGCATCATACTGTTCCTCCTGTTATTATTCCCGTGATACGTTCTTCGCGCTCCTTATAGGGATACAATTCAGTTCCGGAGACATTATATCATACTGTTCCTAAATAAAAAACCGGAAATAGCAAACATCCTAATGCTGCAAACCTAAGATCTCCATAAAAAGTTCCGTTGCCAGAACAACAACACAGGCACCGGCTGCAACAAAAATCAGGCTCTTTTTACGGAAAGCGAGAAAAACTGCTGCTGCAAAACCGGCAAGTGCAGAATAAACGTTTCCTGTAGAGGTCAGAATAGACGGAAAAGTCATCGCTGAAAGCGTTGCATAAGGAACATAATACAGAAAAGACCTGAGAAACCGGTTTTTTATTTCCTTTCGGATCAGTGTAAGCGGAATTGCCCGGATCAGGTAAGTGGATAGCGCCATGGCCAGAATATAAATATAAACGTTATGCTCCATCGTTTTTCTCCTCCCTCTCTTTCGGCTCTCCCGTATCTGCATTCTCTTCATATGGCCACACGGCTGCACAGAATAAGGCCACAGCGGCTGTAACAATAATAATGCGCATTCCGCCTGATATGTTTTTCAGTATCGGGAAATAGTAAAAAGCCGTACTCAGCGCCATCGCTGAAAGAACCGCGAAAAGTACGGGTTTTTCCTGCCTTGCCGGCGGGATTATAATGGCGATAAACATCCCGTAAAGCGCTATGCCCAGAGCACTGATCAGCTTTTCCGGCAAAACAGCCCCTGCCGAAGCCCCCAGAACCGTACCGGCCGTCCATCCGAAAGCAGAGATCATTGTCAGCCCATAAAAGTAAGAAGGTGAAAGTTCACCTCTTTTCAGAATACTGACGCCGAAAATCTCATCTGTCACCCCGTAGGCAATTCCAAGACGTTTAATTGTCGGGATATCTGAAGACAGTTTTTGAGAAAGGGCTGTTGACATAAGCAGATAGCGAAGATTAATGATCAATTGTACAAGCACCATCTCCGCATAACTGCCTGCATTGGCAATCACCGACAGACCGGCAAACTGACCTGCGGATGTCAGATTCAAAATAGACAGCATGCCGGCCTGAAATGCCGTCAGATGTATGTCAGATGCCTGTATTCCAAAAGCAAAGGATACCCCGAAGTACCCCATGCAAATCGGCAGCCCGTCTTTCAGCCCCGCTTTCCATTTTATTCCGACATCCTTATTCATTCTTATTCACGCTCTCTTCTTTCTGCTATATACATCAAAACAAAAATTACATTTTTCAATAATACACCCTCTGTCAACAAACTCCTATTCTACATTAACGTCAGGAAAGCGGCAACATAAAAATACCCCGGCGAATTGATTTTCTTCGCCGGGGACATATTCATCCTGTCATTTTCAAAAACTCAATTTTCCTCATACTGATATGCAGGATCTCGCTTTCTGGATGCCGTGTTATTTTATACTGAACCACGCTTCTGGACTGCCGCATAATATGGCGTACCATTTCCGCCTGTTGTGATGCGTCATCACGACGCAGCCTGTGGAGCGGTTGCCGTACTTAACGTGTCATACTGTGTCAGATTGTACTTCTGTATCATACTCTTTATAGTTGCCTGATAAGTCGGATCTGTTGCGTAGCCCTTCAGTCCTTCATCAATAACGGTATCCACATTCGTGCACATCTTAAGTCCCGGATGCAGACAGATCTTAAATGCAGCATAGTCGCAGAGGCAGGATTCGATATCGGCATAAGTCCTCATCGCCTCGAAACCGTAAACATCGTAGCCGTTAACGCTCTGAGGCACATTCCTCATAGCATAGGTTACCTTCCACGGACTTGTCCAGGTTCCGTTCAGAAGATCCGCATTCATCCCGATAACATTATTATCCAGTGGCTGGATTCCGCCATTCGATGCGCCCTGGAAGGAAAGCCACCCGGATTCCTGGATAACCTGGGCAATCAATACAGATCTTAAAAATCCATAGGAAGTCCATTCTTTTTCAGCTGCTTTGGCAATTGCGGAGATAATAGCCTTCTGTGCCTCTGTATCGCCGTCTGTTGCCTTCTTGCCCGTTTCCGTAAGCGTCAGAGCCTGAGTAGATGTACTTGCGCTGTCTGTAATAAATCTGCAGGCCCAGCAGGTCTTTGAATAATCAATATTGGAAACAATAATTCCAGTCAGCGATGAACTTGCATTTATCGCCTGGCCGTTCCCGATATACATCAGGACATGATAAACCACGCCGCTGCGGACATAGAAAACCAGGTCACCGGGAAGTGCATCATTTACGGATATTTTCGTTCCGGCCTCCGCCTGTTCATAAGAGCATCTGGGAATGGATATTCCAAAAGCCGCATAAATCTGTTGCGTAAAGCCCGAGCAGTCGCATCCGTTGACAAGATCCGTCCCGCCCCATACATACGGATGGCCAAGAAACTGCATTGCATAAGAAATCATTGCCTGTCGATCTGCGGTTCCAGAATTCAAAGCAGTATTTGTTGTATTTAAGGTCTGGTAAGTAATTCCTCCATAAAGATTCTTATAATAGGATGAACCGCTGCCCGAATCGGGCGTCTCTGCTGAATTTTCAGCATCCTCTTCCGAATCTTCATTCTCCTCTGCAGTGTCTTCATGAGAATTTCTGATTGGAGATTCATCCCCGGAATTATTATCTCCGGATGCCTCTCCCTCAGATTCGTATTTCGGCACAGATGATTCCGCCGTCTTGACTTCCGTTGATTTGCTTTCTGTTGATTTGCTCTCTGTTGATTTGCTCTCTGCTGATTTGCTTTCTGTTGATTTGCTTTCGGTTGATTTGCTTTCGGTTGATTCGCTTTCGGTTGATTTGCTCTCTGTTAATTTACTTTCTGTTGATTCGCTTTCTGTTGATTTGCTCTCTGTTAATTTACTTTCTGTTGATTCACTTTCTGTTGATTTGCTTTCGGTTGATTCGCTTTCTGTTGATTTGCTTTCTGTTGATTTGCTCTCTGTTGCTGAAGATTCCGTTGGCTTGCTTTCCGTCGCAGAAGACTCCGTCCGTTTGCTTTCCGTCGCAGAAGACTCCGTCGAATTACTTGCCGTTGCAGATGGCTCCGTCGACTTGTTCCCTGTCGCAGATGTTTCTGCCGTTTTGCTTTCGGCTCCGGACGGTTCCGCCGGTTCTTCTTCTGAGGCACCCAATTTCGCCGGCTCCTCTTTCGTTACACTGTCATCACCATCTCCGGCTTTTGTTAAAATCCCTTCATTCTCACTCTGCTCGGAGTCATTTTCATTTATAAGGCTCGTACCGTTATCTTCGTTCTGCTCTTCCGAAATATCCGATACTCCATCATGAATATCTTTCTCTTCCTGATCCTCCTGATTCATCTCCGTCTGTACATTCTCCGCAGCGCTCCCCTCCTGCCCGGCAAAAATAGTACACGGATGAACCAAATTAAGCGCTAATATTCCTGATAAAATAAATATATCCGCTTTTTTCCAATTCATAGCTTTCCCCTTATCCGATGCCTCAATTAATTGCAAAAGACCGCTAATACATGGAATTTTTTCTTTCCCGGCAGATTGAACTTTCATCTGCCGGGAATTTCAGCAATATCACACCTCATATCTTCAGCGATCGCCGTAATTATCCCTGGCTCCTCTTCTTCATTAATGCTGCAATGGCTATAGCCGCCGCTGCATCAATCAGAAGCAGCCAATAGATTGCCGGCATACTGTCATCAGAAGTTTTAGCAGCTTTTGTCGTTGTCGGCGTTGAAGTCGTAACAGCCTTAGGTGTAGGAGTCACCGTAGTCGTCTTCGGAGTCGGAGTCGGAGTTTTTTCCGGCGGAGTAGGAGTCGCTGTCGGAGTCGTTTCCGGTTTATCCTGGACAAGGTAAATAAAATTCCCGTCAGCATCTTTCGTCATTGTAAGAGTCGTCGTAACCGTTCCGTCCTTCGCAATCGTAAACTCGGTATCGCTGATTGCTGTATAGCCGTCCGGAGCCGTTTCTTCTCTCAAGACATAAGTCGTGCCTGCTGTCAGTTTGCTGCCGAAGTCATGTGTCGTTCCGGCAACAGAAGTCCAGGAATCAACCTTGGTGAGTTTTCCGTCGGCAGCTTTTTCATAAACAGTCATGACTGCTCCCGAAATTTCCTTACTGCTTGTGACATCAATTTTATCTATAGTAAAGCTGATCGCCTTATCACGGATCTGGATTGTTCCGTCTGATGATTTATCAGCTTTGGTATCAACCGTCCCGTCCTTATTTACCGTAAACACGATATTTGCGGTATAGGCATAGCCTGTCGGAGCTCCGGTCTCAACGATCGTGTAAGTCTGGCCTGCAGTAACCTTGCTGCCGAAATCATGGGAACCCCTGGCATCGGAAGTCCATGCGTCAGCAACGTCTCCCAGTGTCCCATCGGCATTCGTCTTATAGACAATAACCTTTGCTCCAGGAACTTCTTTCTCGCCTGTTGCATCGAATTTATCCAGCTTGACATCCAGGGCCTTATCGCGGACTTCGATCGTTCCGTCATCCTTCGTCGGAGCTTCCGTCTTGACCGTGCCGTCTTTATCAATCGAGAACGGTATCTCTGCCGTATACGCATAGCCTGTAGGAGCATTTGTCTCAACGAGGACATAACTGCTGCCTGCTTCTACTTTCTTGCTGAAGTCGTGAGATCCCTTGCCATCCGATGTCCAGGTATCAACCGGTGTCCTTGTTCCGTCGCTGCTGACCTTATAAACGGTAATTGTCGCTCCAGGAACTTCCTTCTCGCCTGTTGCATCGAATTTATCCAGCTTGACATCCAGGGCCTTATCGCGGACTTCGATCGTTCCGTCATCCTTCGTCGGAGCTTCTGTCGTTACTGTACCGTCTTTATTCAGGGTAAATGGGATATCCGCCGTATAAGCATATCCTGAAGGAGCATTTGTCTCCTCAATGACATAACTCTTGCCAGGCGTCAGCTTATCACTGAAATCATGCGGGCCTTTTGCATCAGATGTCCAGGTATCAACCGCCTTCGACGTCTTGTTTCCGTTTTCATCCGCTTCATAAATTGTTATCACGGCACCCGGAACTTCATTTTCACCGGTTACATCATACTTATCAAGCTGAACCTTCACCTTCACATTGTCAAATTCCGGATTGATTTCATCCGCCGGCTTTTCTGTTCCGTCCGTCATATCCGTATAAGTTGTATCCAGTTTATGCGTGTCTTCATTTTTCTGAAGGACAACTTTATACTTATACACCGTTGCGTCATAGAACATGCCGTCTTCCGAGCCTTTAGTCTCCTGAAGGATATAATAATGTGTATCGGTGTAATCTTTGTCCAGTGTACTGTAGGCAATCGGAGCAAATGTAATCTTTCCGTCAGCATCATTCGTTACATCCGATCCGATCTGAACCGGATTTGCGAAATCAGAATCTGTTTCGTACAGACCAAAGCTGAACTCGCCTGCAGCAAGCTTCACGTCCTTTCCGCTCAGGACTTTCTTTGCTGCAAAATCAGTAGAGCCTTTGTATTCCTTAACATTCTCAAAGGATACCGCATCTCCTGCCGGATATACAACGGAAGCCGTCATATTACCCTTTTCGTCATCCTGGACATTTACTGTCACTTTGTAAACATTCGTGTCATAAGTAATACCGTTTGCCGTGCCGCCTTCCGGAAGAGGATCGCCATTTGCATTCAGGACTTCCTCCACCTGGTAAACATGCATTCCGACATCATTTACAGCCGTATTTCCCCTGTAATCTTTAGCATACTTAAACGGGCCTGCCACTGCCTTTCCGTCCGCTCCGTTGGATATAACCTGCGTCGCTGCCTTCGTATAAGCCGCGCCATCCGACAGATCCGTAATCTTAAAGAAATAAGTCCCCGGATCCGCAGGAGCAACCGTATCGTATCCTGTCTTTACAGTCTTCAGGACATTGAACGAAGCTTCCGTTGAAGCATAGTATGCATTCACGAAGTTCACGGTATAAGAATCCGTACCGACATCCGTTCCTCCGCAGTCTGCATTTAAATGGCCTTTCTGGTCATCCGTTACTGCAACCGTTAAATGCTGAGGCACGGAATCATAAGCAATATAGCTTTCGCTTCCTGCCAGCTCTTCGATCGTATAATAATATGTTCCCGCCGAAGTATACTTTATCTCCTTAAATGCAGCAGCCCCCGTACCGTTCATCGTCGTTACTGTTACGGCATCCGTATAGGCATCGCTGCCGGTCAGGGCGTTATGATCCTTATCCGTTGCAGTCAGTTTAAACATAAATGCTGCGCTGGAAAGTACCTGTTTATAGTTCTTCGTAACTGAGAATTTTGCTTTTCCGGAAGCACTGTATGTATTTTCAAAGACAGCACCGTCTACAGTCTTTCCGTCTTTGTCCGTATAAGCAGCATCCGCAGTGAGCTTCTTGTTTTCTTCACTGTAGGATACCGTAACTTTGACCGTATATCTTTCGGTCGAGCAAATAATTCCGTCTGCGTCCGCAGAGGTTTCATAGATCTGATAAGTATGGACGCCGGGCTCCGTATAGGTTATTTCTGAGAAATCCACCGCTCCGTCAGCCGCATTCTTTACTTCTTCGACGATTCTGTCTGCACCGTCTGTCGTCTCAATCAGGCGGAAGCTGAATTCACCGGCTGTAAGAGGCTGTTCCCTTCCGGTCAGCATTTTAACAGCCTTCGGCTGCCACTTTACTTCAGACGAATTGGTAAATACGGCATCATCTATATGGGATGTTCCGAGCACCAGCAGCGTATCCGAATTCTGGTCACTGACATGGGTGTTGACCGTATAGCTGCTGCTGTCGTAAAGGATTCCCTCTGCACCGTCATTTACTTCGGCAAGTGTATAAGTATGATACCCGGTATCATCGACGCCTGCCTTGTAATTTCCGTCCGCATCCTCATCAAGATAATAATTGAGGGTGAAGGAAATATCCCCGTTTTCATCCGAAACTGCTTTATAAACCCTGGTTGTATCCGCATTATCCGTCAGAGTGAAATTAAAGCCTGCGGGAGAAGCAATTCCCGTAACCTTTTTAACAGCCTTAACGGTTATCGTGCCTTTTGCCATATGATGGTTTGTAAATACCGGCTCAGATGTGAGTTCCTGCGTGCAGGCCGCATCACTGTAATACTTCGTTTCAACAACTGCCTCGCCTGTCGGTGTCGAAGGCTTTGTAACCGTTACCTTTGCATAGTAAACAGCATCATCAGCCTTAATACCATTCATAGCGATGGTATCTTCCTTCATCTCGTAAATATGTACACCGGAATCATCCTTTGCTTTACTGATCTCATAATCAATCGTGAAATCAACGGCACCCGCCATCATGTTGCTGGCAGTGGTCAACGGTGTCTCACCGGCTTTTCCGTCTTTCACTTCATAAAGTGAGAAGCTGAAGAATCCAGGTATAAGAATCGAACTGCTCGGAGTCAGCAACTTTGTAGCATGCAGCTTTGCCTGAGCCTTTGCCTTATAAACATTCGTAAAAGAAGGAACGGTATCAGTACCGTCATACTTCACCTGCGTCGTCAGTTTATCTGAGCCGTCATTCGTTACTGTTACAGCGACTTTCTTAACACTGGTATCCTTTGAGATATACGGATAAGCATCTTTATCAATGGCATTTTCTGTAATCGTATAGTTAAATGTCTTTGAATCCGCCCCGTCAAGGTCTGCCAGTGCATATTTAAGTGCCGGGAATGTAATTATTCCATTTTCGTCATTAGAAGCCGATGCAATCGTAACACCCTTTTCATTCTTCAGCGAGAAATCGAAAATGTAGTTTGCATCAATTGTAAAAAGGTCGATTGTCTTTTTAGCTGAAAGATCGGCTTCTCCGACCGGTTCGTATCCGTTATTGAAAAGTGCCTGTGTACCTTCATTATTGACCGAAGGACTATACACAGCCGCGGCCGTAAGATGTCCGGAATTATCATCCGTGACGGTGACGGTCATAGTAACCTGCGGAGCCGTATATTGAACCGCTGTGCTGGTTCCCTTATCTTCTGTAATAAGATAAACGTAGGTTCCCGTCTCGTCGACATAGCTGCCATTTACAATGCCTTTTTCATACGTAAATGCAGAGGAATCCGTTACCGTCCAGTCGATTTTGGCCGTACCCGTACCGGCTTCTGTTTTTCCTGTCGCTACGATGTTCCCGTCCTTATCCGTAACCTTGAATGTGAATTCTTCGGCAGCGATTTTTTCATTCTTTGCTGTTCCGAGAGTCTTCGTGCCGACAAGGGCTACATCGCCCTTTGCATAATAATTATTATTGAATGTCAGCGCCTGAACATCTCCTGCGTCAGGATTAGTAATATTCGTATAGACAGCATTCGGTGTCAGTGTGCCGTTCAGGTTATCTTTAAGTGTCACATCCACTTGGTAAACTGTCGTATCATAAGTAATTCCCGCCTGTGTTCCGGCGATTTCCTTGATAAAATAAGGATAAACCGTACCATCTGTCTTAGCATTGTAAATCTTTGTGCTGTCTTCTGTGCCAGTAGTATTAGCTTCCGTATAGAACGTCAGTGCATTAAAATCCACGCTGCCGTCAGCCTTATTGGTTACAGTGCTGCCCACCTGCTGTGTGCAGGCTTCATCGGAATAAACGCCAAACTTATAAGCTCCAGCAGCAAGTTTTGAATTTCCCTGATCGAGTGTCTTAGTCGCTTTGAATGCAATTGTCCCTTCGGCATTATAGACATTATTGAATATATACGGCTTTGTGCCTTCGGTATCTTCACTCGGAGAATAGGACAGAGCAGCCTTCAGTGAATGGCTGTCTTTATCATATGTCAGTGTTACCGTAATCTTCTCTTCCGTTGTATCATAGACGTAGCCTCCGGACGTCCCCGGAATAACTTCTTTCACGGTATAAGTATACTTTGCATTTCCCGTATCTGCATCATACTTATTCAGATAGTCAAGATAAGTATAACCAATAGTGCCGAAATCGATATTTCCGTTATCATCCGTAACAACCGTAGAGACCTTGTTTGTCTGATTATCTGTCAGCTGAAACGTGAACGGATGTCCCGCAGGAGCCGCACCGTTCAAAGTTTTTGTAAGGGCGATCGGAACCTCTGTCGTAAGCGGTGTATTTTCCGCAACAACCGGATCTACATCGAGGCTGCTGTAGGAGATGGAGATATCCACATTCTGATCGTTTGCTGCTGCTTCAGTAAGGATCGTCTTTACCTGAGTGGCATATTCTTCATTTGTCAGACCGGAAAGAACAGTCGGATTCGTATCGGAAACAGCCTTTCCTTGACTGTCATAGCCGTTATACTTTGTAATAGTAATGCTGGAAATTGTCGAAGTTGCCGGTATGTTAAGATCCGGGACAGAGGAAGAATCAAGAGTATCGATAAATACTCCTTTTCCAGCTGTCAGCGTTACTGCATCATCCGGATAGGTCTGTACCTTAGGATCTGAAGCATCCGTTTCTGAAGTATAAGTCTGCGGTGTTATCGTAAGAGGCAGGCTATTCGTTATTGTGGCACCGCCGTCTTTCGCTGTAAGGGTATAAACAGTATCAAGATCTGCATTATATCCATCCGGCGCACTTATTTCTTTAGTGTAATAATCCTGATCGGCAACAAGCCCCTCAAAGGTTGCGATTCCATCCGTACCTGTTTCTGAAATATAGTCATTACCATGACTGTCCTTTACAGGCTTGGTGCATCCCGAATCGGAAAACAGTTCGAACTTCGCCCCTTGCAGTTTAATTGAGCTGTCTGTACTGTCT
>DCDB01000078.1:26040-33171 GCA_002316215.1 Lachnospiraceae bacterium UBA1066
TCTTTGCTACGGCATTTGACAGCAGATTTACCGTTGTGTAAACCTTAACATTGGCAACCATAGAATAATGGAAGGTTATACGTCCCTGAGTCTCAGTAGAAAGCGTCGGGTCACTTCCATTACTCCATGAAGTAAATTCATTTTCGGTACTTGCATAGCCGATCTTAATATCACCGGCTCTTTTTATCCAGTATAAGCCATAATTCGTTAAGGTCCCGCTGTGAGATCCGTCAAAATCCAAGACATCTCCCAGATTGCCTTTCAGCCAGTTGCCTACCTGTGCATAAATATTTAAGTTCGAGGGAGAGGCAACCTCATAATTATTTTCATTAAGCGTGATATGCGCTTTGTCACAATAAACAGCCAACGGCAGATAGGCACTTGTCCATGGCTTTGTGGCATCAGCCTCGTTGCTGTTCTGTTTAAGTATGATAATCGGTTCAGTAAAATCTCTTTGAATAGTGTGGTCCTGATAATAGGATTTGTCGACTACATTCAGGTTTCCCCCGATATCGGAAACAAAAGTATCGATTGGGTTCGCCTGTATATACAATTGCGTAGGATAGTATTTTCCGTCATCCGTATATCCCCAATAATATGTGTTCTGTCCGACATTATTGCCCATCAGAAGCGGGGTTATATTCGTTATCTTATTTGCCTTTGCATCGGTAACATCTTTATTTGAAAGATCAATTGATCCTGCATGATGAATCAATGTGATACCTGTAATATCCGTTATTCCTTTATCCTTGGCCGTGATTTGTCCGCAGAACAGATTAAGAATATCTTCGCATGAGGCGTTCTGGAGATCATCCCAAATATTTGCCGTCCCGTCAGACTTTTTCAGAAGACAGGAATCATCCCCGTCAAGTGCATAGGCTGAAATTGACGAATAAATTGCATTCGCAAATTTTTGATCAGTGACCCCCAGCGATACAATGTTTGCCGCAGTCAACTGACTCGGAATACTAGAACCTGTTGATCCCACCAGCGGTGCACTGACAATTGCATCCGTGCTTACAGAAGCGGATGCCGCCGGGGTGATCATATCCGCAGCAGAAGGTAAAAGGGAATCCGTCTGGTTTGCCGCAGCATCAGAAGCGGCGGCCGTGGAAACGGCTGTTGTATCTGTATTGTCTGCTGCAGTATCGGTTGCTGTATCCGCAGTACCCGTATCCAGAGCCGCATCCGTTTCAGTGACGTCCGCCGCAGCAGCCGTGTCCGCTGTGGCAGCTGCCGCATCCGTTCCGGACGCTCCCGGGCTTACAGTTGTGGACGCAGCGGCCTCATCCGTTGAACCGGCTGACTCCGCCGCCACATTTGTGGTTTCATCTGCCTTCGTATCTGAAAAAGCGAAACCCACATTCGTGAAGCACATAGCAACAGCAAGCAGCAATGCCAAAACCTTTTTCAAACTGTTCTTCATGACGCTCCCTCCATTTCGTTTCTGAGTAAATATTCATTGCAGGGAAAAATTGTGCAGCTTCTCTGATTTCTGCCAAAGAAAAGCTGCGATTTTGTTGCAAATTATAAAAATATCCTAAAATGATCCTATATTATGATAAAGTATACCCCCTGCCTTTCTTTTAGGCAAGGGGTACACTTTAAAGAAATTTTATTATTTTCGATAAAAATTGAACAAAAATTCAGTTTTAAACCGGCTCTTTTTGTTTACATAATGCAGATTTTTATGTTTCCTTCTCACAAATAGCTTATAAAACAGGCGTTTTTTTTGATTCGTCATTTTTACTAATTATTCTTCTTGCGGTTCATCCTGTTTTAGTATGTTTTTATTCAATCTGATTCTCAGCCGCGACCAGATCCGTTACGCCGTATTCTTTCCGAAGACGCGGTTTTTCTATCTTTCCGGTCGGGTTCCGCGGCACCCCGGCGAAAATTATTTCACGCGGTCGTTTGTATTTCGGAAGCTTCATGCAGTACTCTTCGACGTCATCCTTCGTGCAGGAAAAGCCGGGCTTTATTTCTATAATTGCCGCAGTCTTTTCTCCCAGCCTTTTGTCTGCAAGACCGATAACGGCGACATCTTTTATCGGTTCATAGCCATGAAGAAAATCCTCGATCTGGACAGGATAAATATTTTCACCGCCCGAAATAATGACGTCCTTTTTACGGTCAACGAGAAAATAAAACCCGTCCGCATCCTTTTTTGCCATGTCCCCGGTATAGAGCCATCCGTCCGCATCCAGCACTTCCTCGGTCGCTTTCGGGTCGTTATAATAACAGGTCATGACGCCCGGACCTTTGACGGCAAGCTCTCCCACTGTCTCAGGCTCCGTAATTTCCCTGTGCTGTTCATCAACGATCTTGCATTCCCAGCCGAAACCTGCTTTCCCGATAGCTCCGACCTTACCGATATTTTCAACTCCGAGATGAACGCAGCCGGGCCCGATCGATTCCGAAAGTCCGTAATTCGTATCATACTGATGATTCGGGAAATAATCCTTCCAATGCCGGATAAGGCTTTTCGGCACAGGCTGTGCGCCGATGTGCATGAGACGCCACTGCTTAAGATTGTAATCCGAGAGCCTTAAGTCCCCCCGGTCAAGGGCATCCAGAATGTCCTGCGCCCACGGAACAAGCAGCCAGACAATGGTACAGCGCTCACGGGAAACCGCATCCAGAATCTCCTTCGGTTTCGTGCCCTTAAGAAGAACTGCCCTGGATCCGGAAATAAGGCTGCCGAACCAGTGCATTTTTGCGCCGGTATGATAAAGCGGCGGGATACAGAGGAAAACATCTTTTCTCGTCTGCCCGTGATGCTTCTGTTCACATTTTGCGGCATGCATCAAAGATTCATGATTATGCAGGATTGCTTTCGGGAATCCAGTTGTTCCGGAGGAAAAATAGATAGCGGCGTCATCCTCGTCCGTAATAAGGATCCGCGGATCGCGGCTCGGGCAGTTCACTGTCAGCTTAGTGTAATCTTCCGCGAACCTCGGGCAGGCGTCACCGTAGAAAAAAAGAAGCCTGTTTTGGGAAATACGGTCTGCGATTTCCTCGACGCGTCCTATAAATTCCTGTCCGAAGACAAGGACATCGCATTCCGCCAGATTTACGCAGTATTCAATTTCATCCGAGGTATAACGAAAATTCAGGGGAACGGCCAATGCTCCCGTTTTAAGGACACCGAAATAAATCGGCAGCCATTCCAGGCAGTTCATCAGAAGGATGCCGACTTTGTCGCCTTTTTTTATTCCTCTTTCAAGAAGAAGATTGGCAAAGCGATTTGCCTTTTCGTTAAATACACGCCATGTGATTTCCCGGCGGTAAGGGCCGACCGGTGCCGCTTCAACAAGATTGAACTCGCGCCACGTTATGCGGCGGTCATCATTAATGGCCGGATTAAGTTCGACAAGCGCGACATCTTCCGGGTAAAGCTTGTTATTCTGTTCAAGTAAACTTGTAATAGGCATTTCCTGTACTCCCTCTGTTTTTTCGCGCATTAACGCGTTTAATTATTAAAGTGAGTATAGGACTTTCCCAGTTGAAAGTCAAGGAAGGTAAAATTTCAGAAATCTTCCGGGAAGGCAAGACTCCGGAAAGTCTGCCGAAAGAAAAAGGGGCTGTTCGCTGCAAAGCGTAAATCTCTCCGGTTCTCAGTCCGTATCCGTCGGAATACCGTAAAAATTTTCGTCTCTTTTTCCGCCCTGCGTCAGTTCATCATAAATCAGACATCTGTAATCTTCTATTTCGTCATTTTCCGCATCCGTTATTTCATCGGAACCGTATTCATGCTGATGTCCGTCCGTCCCCAGAAAACCGTAGGCATTCAGTGCGGGAATTTTCTCCCGCAGACCCATGAGATACTGCCCGTAACCTGTATTCTCAAGACCTGTCAGGCTTAATAGATAGCTGCTGAGATAATTGGCTGAAAGAGTCTGCCCCTGAGCTTCCGGAATGTCATAATTAGCCCATATCAGATATCTTGTCTCATACCTCAGCTGCTGCTCATCAAAGGACAGCTGATCCGAGGTTTTCCCGTAAGCATAATCCATGAAATCATCATCCAGCGCCGGCTGGTGGTCTCCAAAGAAACAAATCAGCGTTTTTTCGCTGCTCTTCGAAAAGTAGTCAATCAGATACTTAAGCGATTCATCGGAGAGGCGGATCAGGCTTTCATACTGCTCCGCCTCGCTCAGGAAATCGCCCTGATAGTCCTCAACATTAATGGAACTTTCAAAATCGTCAACATCATAGTCGCTGTGGTTCTGCATGGTAACGTTAAAGATAAAAAGCTTTTCTCCGGCATCCTTGTGTTCCGCCAGCCCGGTTATTTTCTTATAGTCCGAAAGGTCACTCACAAAACCGCGTACAAGTTCAGCCCCCGTAAAGGCATCAAGCGACAGGAATTCATCGAAGCCCATGCGCGGATAGACAATTTCGCGGTTCCATCCGTTCGGATAGTAAGGATGGAGCGCCACCGGTGTATAGCCCTGGTCACTGAGTGTCCTGGCAAGAGAAAACTGATCCTGCTTAATGAAGGAATTGTATACGACTGTAGACGGTGACAGAAGCATGGAATTTCCCGTCAGGAATTCATATTCCGTATTTGCCGTTGTTCCGCCCAGAACCGACACCATAAGCGGTCCCTGCTGTGCATTTTCCGTAATAGAATCAAGATACGGCATCACTTCTTTATCTGTCTTCAGGTTCGGATATATGGAAAGATCGGAAAAGCTCTCATTCATGATGCAGATAATATTATCCGGAACGGTAAGGGACGCCTGTGCGCCGTTTTCCCCCTCTTCGGAAGTTTCAATAATATCCTCAACTTTGTCGGCGGAATAGGTCTTTGGCTGCTCCGGATAGGAAGCCTTGGCAAAGGCCAGAAAGCCGGACTCCATTCCAAAGACCTCATACGTGTACTGCGGATGCCAGTCACGGAGCCAGATGCCCGTACCTGCCAGAAAATCCGTCTTAAAAATAACGCCGTAAAATGCAAAAGCAAGCAGGACAGAGGCCGCACGGGAAAGGATTTTTCCACGCATTTTCCCAAACAGGCGGAAGCCGCGCTCATGAAGATAGAATCCGCACAGGCAGCAGGTAAGAACAATAGCCGATACAATCTGCCAGGTCAGTGTATATTTGTAGCCTTTGGCCACATGTGCGGCCGTTCCGATGGAACCGAAATCAATCCACTGAAGAGGAATCGTACGGAAAGAATAAACGAAATAGTCGGCAATCCCCCATACCAGGAAAAAGATGTTCCCAATCATCATGCCGACAGAAACCGAATTAACTAAAAATACAAAGATAAGATAAAGAATGAAAGTAATGCCGCATCCGAGGACTATATAAACATCGGCCATTTTTAATATCCAGGGATTATTTATGAATTCTATTTCATGAAAACTCAGAATGGCATTGCCAAAAATCACGATAAACCATAAAAAGCAGGTAAACAGCTTCCTGAAGCGATGCGGAAGCCATATTTTTCTTTTTTCCGGCCATCCGTAAGCCTTGGAAAGACCGTGTAAAAATGCTGAAAAAATGCAGACAATAAGCCCGGCGAACACAAACGGCCTCGCCGGCTCAATCATTTTCCCCCATTCATCCGTAACCCTGGAAGACCCGAAAAACAGTCCCGCATTCCAAAGAAGAAAGACTAAAAGAACCGCCCAATCGATAAACTTAGGAAGATCTTTCCATGTGAATTTATAATCCCGAAATAATCTTTTCAGCTTAATCACCTCATAAACAAAATGAGATTATACCACAAACGCCCTTTATTTGGTATAATGAAATCCGGCAAAGTCCAAAAGCCGCTCATTCGAAGTCTTTCCCTGCATCTTAATAAGCGGCCGTACATCTTTAATTACATGGAGGATACAGCAATGGGAGAATTAAAAAGAATCGCCTTTTTCGATACTCGTCCCTATGACAGGACTTATTTTGACGCTTTCAATAACGGCCGGTACGAAATCGACTATATTGAATCAAAACTGTCATCTAAAACAGCTGCACTTGCAAAAGGAGCGGATGCCGTCTGCATTTTTGTCAATGATAACGCCTGCAAGGATTCCATCGATGCCCTCTGCGGACTTGGCATAAAAGTCATCGCTCTGCGCTGCGCCGGCTATTCCAATGTTGATTTCAAAGCGGCCAGGCACAGAATCAGTGTCCTGCGTGTTCCGGCCTATTCGCCTTACGCGGTTGCAGAACACGCTATTGCCCTTCTGCAGACCGTCAACCGCAAAACACACAGAGCCTACAACCGCACCCGTGACTATAATTTCAATATCAGCGGCCTTGAAGGCCAGGATCTCCACGGAAAAACCGCAGGTGTTATCGGAACAGGAAAGATCGGCCGCATTTTCATCGATATCTGCCGCGGCTTCGGCATGAAAGTCATCGCCTATGATCTCTATCCGGCAAAGGACAGCGGTATCGACTATGTCGATCTGGACACCCTTTTCAGGGAAAGTGATATCATCTCGCTGCACTGCCCCCTCACCAAGGAAACAGAGCATATCGTAAATGCGGCGGCCTTCGACAAGATGAAAAAGAATGCCATCATCATAAACACATCACGCGGTGCTCTTATTGATACAATCGATCTTCTGGATGCCCTCACGCTGAAAAAGATCAGCGGCGCCGGCCTGGACGTCTATGAAGAAGAAGCCAGCTTCTTTTTCCAGGATTACTCCGACAAAGGGATCCCCGATGACATCCTGGCCCTGCTTCTTGCAAAGCCTAATGTCGTTATGACCTCGCATCAGGCTTTCTTCACAAAAGAAGCCCTGGAAAACATCGCAACGATTACGCTTCAGAATCTCGACGATTATTTCGCCGGAAAAGAACTGATAAATGAAGTACGCTATACAAAAACGGAAGACCGGATCATGGAAGGGCTCCCGCGCAAAAAGTCCTGATTTGGCGAATAGGTTCAAAGGCAGATAAAGCGGAAGGTTTCCGCCACAGGACTTCCATGGCATATTTTCTTCAGCGCTTCGCGCAAAAACATATTCAGAAAATATTGCCATGGACTGGCTGCGGCTGCTTCCGGGGCTTTATCAAGAAAGCAGGTTTTACGGATAGCCCGATACGCTGGAGCTCTGGCGGAAGTCGCTTTTACCCGTAAGAGGAAAAGAAATCAAAATTTTCCGCCAC
>DCDB01000203.1 GCA_002316215.1 Lachnospiraceae bacterium UBA1066
CGTATCATGTAATTCAACGAATCTGGCAATCTGCCGCTTGGCATCTATCGTCTTACACCGTGGATCGTCCTCGATTTCTTTGTTAATCTGATAAAAAGTATCATAAGTTGTGTAATTGGAAAGGACGTCCAGAATGAAGCCTTCCTCGATAGCCTGTTTCATAGAATAAATATGGAAAGCCTCCAACTGGCCTTTGGTATTGACATGTCCAAAAAGCTGAAGCGTGGTCGACTTTGGCGTAGCAGTGAAGGCAAACATCGAAACATTCGGCTGTTTGCCATTCTTGCCGATTTCCTTAGTAATCACATCCTCTACATCTTCAACAACATCCTCAGAAATGTTGTAATCAGAGCCGAGAGACTTGGTAACAGCGGCCATATCCTTACCAGCAGTTGAAGAATGTGCCTCATCGATAATTACAGCAAAGTGCTTCTTTTTCAGATTTGCCACACTGTCCACGATATATGGAAACTTCTGTATTGTTGTAGCGATGATCTTGGTATTTCCCTTCAATGCATTTGCAAGGTCGGTAGAATTACATTTGTCATCCATAACCCGAATAAGACCAGCTTTGTGCTCCAGGCCCATTACAGCTGCTTGAAGCTGACGGTCAACAACAACACGGTCGGTAACTATTACGATGTTATCAAAGATGATCTTGTTATTAACATCATGCAGAGAAGTGAGTCTGTGTGCCAGCCATGCGATTGAGTTTGTTTTCCCGGAACCAGCAGAATGCTGGATTAAATAGTTCTGCGCCGTTTGATTCTCCCTGACATCAGCCAACACTTTCCTAATAACGTCAAGCTGATGATAACGCGGGAAGATAACGCTTTCTTTCTTTTTCGTTTTGCCTGTGAGCTCATCTATCTCCTCTTTAGACTCTACAAACATGAACTTGGAAATCAGATCCAGGACAGTATCTTTTTTCAGAATATCCTCCCACATATAAGAAACGCTATAGCGGTCTTTAAATACAGGATTTCCTTTTCCGGCATTTACGCCCTCGCCGTTACCCATATTGAACGGAAGAAAGAAGGTATCCTGCCCTGTGAGTTTCGTTGTCATATAGACTTCATTCAAGTCCATCGCAAAATTGACAAGGACTCCTGCCTTAAACAGAAAAAGTCTTGTCTTCGGATTACGCTGAGTTCGATACTGATAAATGGCATCTTCGGCTGCCTGTCCTGCGGCATTGCATTTTAGCTCAAACGCCATGATTGCAAGGCCGTTCAAAAAAATAACAAGGTCAATGCGCTCATCATCGCTTGCCCAGACCTCCTCCATTACAGAGAAGATATTCTGTTCATACTTGGCAAGTAGATCCTTATTGAAATTTGTAGCCGGTCTGGTGTACATGAGTTCCAACTTAAGATTTGAGATTTCAATGCCGTGCTTCAGCACCTCAAGCAGACTGCCACGAACTTTTGTCTCCTCAGTGTTTATCAATCCAACAATTGTGTCTTCCAGATCATCCTTATAAATCTTTCTGAGAGCTGCCATCTCATCTGGCTGCGTAGCATTCAGGAACTTGAAGAGCATTTCACGGTCAACGGCAAAGAGACGGTCATAGTTTACCGCCTTGCGGATCACATAGCCGTTGTCCTTTGAAAGCCTCTCTATGATGAAGTGCTGGTATTCTTTTTCAGACAGAATAGAGGCATGCCCTGCAAGCATATCAGCATAGGCTGTCGCGCGTTCTTTCTGCTCTTTAGCCGCTGTCTCATTCTGTAGTAATTGATTATCCATTTAACGACTCCTCTCCTTCAGTTCAAACGGGATTAAATTTTGAAGCCGCTTTTTCTCGTATGCGTCATAATCCTTATAATATTCAGCTTTGTATTCATCCAGCTGCTTCTGCAATTTTGCTTTATCTTGTCCATCCTCCTTATCTGCTTTCTTATAAAGAGCATAATTCCTAATCGCCATAAGAATAGGAACAATGACATTCTGCAATCTTATTGTTTTATTCCATCTCTTATGCCTTTGAGCAAGTTCCAACGCAATTCCGGTTAACTGAGTAGAATACTTCGCAGCAGAAATCTTCTCGGCAGCTTCTTGTAATTCTTCCAGCGAATAATCATCTGCAAGTTTCTTAGAATCCCGGAGTGTCGAAGCAATTGAAAAATCTCTTGCTTTGTACTTTTCACATTCCTCTTCTGATAAATACTGGCTAATACGCTCTGGAGTAGTCCCGTCGTAATTTGAGATCCGATATTGGAGTTTATCCATTTTATCTTTTATTATGGGATCTCCTTGATAATCTGGAAAATCAACAGGCAATAATCCGTTCTTTGAAAATTTATACTTCTTACAGCAATCACTGCACCAAATTTCCATCATTCCATCTCTGGTTTGATTCCAGTCATTTGTTCCGGAGCCATAAACAATTTCACCTTTTCCACAAGGGCAAGGACATGACGCTGTTACATGATCTAAGTCATAGCTCACGAAGCCGCCACCTCCTTCTTCCCCGTCACATACTCGAAAATGAGGGATTTCTTATATTCATCAACCACAGAAAGCTGTTCTTTCTTGGCTTCTATGATGCTATCAATTTCGGCAACCTTTGCATCAAGTACCTCTGCTATTGCTACCTGTTCGTCATAAGGCGGTTCAAACACCATAAGCCTTGAAAACTCCGAGTAATTTAAGCCTTGGCGCACTCCATTTCCCATGTTATAGAAAACTTTCATCACATCAAGCGCATGAAGCAAATAGTGGAAGTAGCGAGAATCCACTTGCTTTATCGGCATTAAATCAATGTACGCCGAGGTAATAATTCCGTGTTCCCGCACAAGTCCTGTTCGCAGACTACGCTTATCATTTTGCAAATCGGTCGGACGAATGATAATATCATCAGCTTCAACGATATTATATGTGTTAAAGCTCTCCGGCAAAAGCCCATCGCTGGTATTGATGTCCTTTTCAATCACTCGCCCATAGCTTAAAGAAAGCAGATTATCCTCTTTTCCAAGTCGATTATTATTCTTGCGTTCACCGAAATAAGTATACACTGGATGAACTGCCCAATGAGACGGCATCATGCCAATCCACTGAACGCCGCTGTCTTTCATCTCCGCATCGGGATTCAGCCCCATAGTAACCGCCTCGGTAATCACCGACCGCTTGTATTGCTCCAGAGTGTCAATCTGCGTTTGAATGTCGGCGGTTAGAGAGTCGATTTCGGCACATCTTGAGTCCAAGTATGCTGCTATTTTCTCTTGCTCAGGGAGTGATGGCACAGGAATAAGGATTTTCTTCATATCCTGCCAGCCAGTCGTCCATAAATCATTAACAATGCCGTGTCCCCAGCAGTAAAATTCATCTCCAAACTGTGTTGTATGAAACAGCCAGTTGTAGTATCTTGGATTCATGGCATTACGCGGCGCAAGGATTGTATTTATCAGCGAAACCGAGCCATCATAATCCGAAATTCCACATGAACCTCTTCTGTCAGAGCGGCTGTTGATTGCGAAGTCACCCTTTTTAACAAGTTTTCTGTCATCATGGGCATTACTCTTAGCAGCAGTTTCAAGTTGAGGCATAATACCTTTATTAGTTACAGAAAGTGGCTCATATTCCGTATCGCTAACCTTTTGATTTCTCAGGCTGTACAAACTGGCAATTCTGGTAATTTCCCAATCGGACGGAATGTCAGCAAGCCATGTAGTCTCGCTATCTTTCATTTTCCGCATATCATCACCACCTTACTCAAACAGCTTTGCCACACGCTCGGAAACGGATTTTTCAAGCTCCATAAACTTGGCTTCCAATTCCTCGCTCGGCACAGGCTGCTGATATTTGTAGAAATAGCGTGTGAACGGAATCTCCGCACCCGTCTTAATTATCGGCTTTTTCTTGCTCAAATCTTCCTCAAAGAAAGCCTTTGCATCGGGGATATGCGGCAGAACTTCTCGTTTCATGTATGTATCAATGTCTTCGTCCCACTTCACAATCTCGGTATCTTTCGTTTCCTTGTCATAGATGATATTGCCTTTTTTATCACACTGAATCTCTGCAGACTTGTCCATACCAGACAGACCATCTGCAATCTTATCAAGGAGTTTCTTATCCGTCGTCACAGACTTCAACACGCTGGAAAGAACCGGTGCAAATGCCTCTGGGGAAAGATATTTTTCATTCGACACCACCGACTGCAATGTTTCTATAATACTGTCGAACATTGGCTTATTCTTCTTGTAGTTTTCAAGTGCCTTCTCGTCCTTACCAGTGAGTTCTTCGGCATTCTCCAGGTCATTCACCTTTGCTTCATCATAAAGGGATGAAAGCGCGCCCTTCGAAACCATATTTTCTATGCGTTCAGCAGTTATAGCATAGCTTCTCTGCAACGGCTGCATGACGGTATATTCACGATAAACAAACTCCGTATTCTTGTATATTTTTACAAGTTCATTCTCTTTAAAATCGGAATACAATTCTGTTATTTTCTTGCGATCATCCGAACTAATCTCATTCTTCTTGTTACCCAGCGCCTTGCGCAGCTTATGATAGATATTTGATGCGTCGATAAGTTGGATGTAACCTCTGCGCTCTGAACGTTTATTTTTTGATAACACCCATATATAAGTGGCAATCCCAGTGTTGTAGAAGAGATCAACCGGCATTGCAATAATTGCTTCAATCAAGTCATTTTCAAGCAACCATCTCCTTATCTGACTTTCGCCTGAAGCCGTACCTCCTGAGAAAAGAGGTGAACCATTCTCGATAATTGCACATCTGCCAAAGTTGTCGTCCATTTTATCTACTGCTGACTGTAGGAAGAGCATCTGCATATCACCGGAACCAGGAAGACCTGCGCCCCAGCGACCTGACTCACCCTTGTCATACTCGTCTTTGACAGCTTTCTCCACGCCTTCCGCAGCATCCTTACCACCCCACGCTGTTCCAAAAGGCGGGTTTTCCAGTACAAATCTCATCTTGATATCCGAAAACCGGTCTGCTTTCATCGTGTCCTGATAGCAGATGTTTTCGGCATTCTGTCCTTTAATAAGCATTTCAGCAAGGCACATCGCATATGACTCCGGATTAATCTCCTGTCCAAAAAGGCGCACGTCTGCCGAAGGATTATAACGCTTGATGAAATTATACCCTGTGGAGAGCATTCCTCCTGTACCACAGGCCTGGTCTAAAATTGTAATGACTTTACCGTCGTCAAATATGTCATCGCATCCCTCTGCAAGAAGAATGTTGACCATTGTTTTTATAATATCTCTTCCGGTGTAGTGATCACCAGCCTCAGCATTTTCAGAAAATTTCCGGATAAGCTCCTCGAAAATATATCCCATCTTCACATTGTCGATGGTACGAGGATCCAGATCGAGTTCTGAGAACGCTTTCACAACTGACAAGAGGCGATTATTCTTGTCCATCTTGTCGATTTGCTTATTAAAGTCAAGCCCTTTCTCGGCAGACAAAAGAATTTCCTGTACATTAGCAGAAAAGCCCTGAATGTACGACTTGAAATTAGCTGCAAGGTGATCCGAATCGTTGCAGAGTTCCGCAAGTGTATACTCACTTGTGTTATAAAACTGAAATCCTGATACACGATACATCGCTTTTGCCGGGAAGCTCGGATTTGCCTTGAACTGTACCACAACCTTATCCTTTGTCGGCTCTAAAGCGCACTCAAATCTGCGAATAATCGTCATGGGTATGATGACATCCTTGTATTTATCACTTTGATACGGGCCACGCAGCTTATTTGCAATTGACCATATAAAATTTACCTCTGTTGATACATCGACCGGAGAATCATCCCACATTGCGTCGATTACAGTATTCTCTGACATTTGATTTACCTCGTTTCCTTTATTATGAGCCGCAAGCTTACCAGCATTCCGAACTTCAAGATTTAATTCCCATCATCATGTTGTAATGCTGCTCCTGGTGTAGTGCATAGAAAATCTGCTTGAAAGTTTCCCGGTACTGTGAAATTTCTGCATAATCTTCTGTCAGGTTCAATCCGTCGCTGATACCGGTAGGATTACTGATATAGGAGAGCATCGCTGAGGCCAAATTGAATTTCATGTTATCTGGCTTATCGCCTTCCTTTTTCGGAGGAACGATGAAGTCTTCCTTATGGTCATCGAGCACCAGCTTCCGAAGATCATCACCCGCAAAGCCGTACATCTGCATAAAGTAATATTCCAGAATCCGGCGCATAACGTTCAGAAGTGATATTGGCGAATCAATCTCCTTTAACTCGTTCCAGAGTGCTGCATAGGAATTCTGAACAGGATTATAATTTTCCTTCTCGGACGGGATATCAGGATTCTGGCGTGTCTTTGGAACTCCAATTGTCGATACATTATGTACCTTTTGAATTACGTAGAAGGAAACGCTTTTGTATTTCTCGACCTGATGATATGTAACTTCCCTGTGAAAGTAGACATTGTGTGTCAGAATAAAGATCTGCTTGATATATGTGCCGGTGATCTTGTCGTCAATGATCTGCGCATTATTATTGCATATCGTGACAAGCTCC
Organism: Lachnospiraceae bacterium UBA1066; assembly: GCA_002316215.1. Lineage (GTDB taxonomy): Bacteria > Bacillota > Clostridia > Lachnospirales > Lachnospiraceae > Chordicoccus. Next base: position 6,509 of record DCDB01000203.1, read on the forward strand.
CGAACAATTGCGCCAACGATAAACAGCGCACTGGAATCCATGCTGGAAACAGGGTCGTCAATTACAACAATCTTATCCTTAACAACATCACTGCTCTGACTGCCTCTTACCAGATTGTAGAAATACAAAAATGCTATAAAATTACGCTCGCCTTCACTCAGGTTTACAGCAACAGAACCGTCTTCACGAATAACCTCATAAACATTCGCCACCCCATTCTTCTCTCGAAGGCTGAACCCCTGAAAACCAGAATCCTGCAGCAGCGCATTGATGCTGTCAATAGCAGCCTTGGTATTTACAGTCTGCTTGTTAAGTTCAGTGATTTCTTCTGTAAGCGCGCGTGAATCTTTTCGCGCTTGCGACGCCTTGTTTTTTAAATCCTCGGCTTCCTTTTTCAGCTGAGCAAGGCTTGTCTTATATCTTGAAACATCTCCCTGAAGCATAAATGCAATATGTGCCCATACGGCGGTCTTGCACTCTTCTTTTTTCTGCTGCTGAGCACCGACAACATCGTTATTTGCTTTGATCTTTTTGTTTATTTCATCTATCAACTGGCCAATTTCAATCAGAAGGGAGTCGATATCCTCAAGGGAAACTAATGATGTTGGCTCTTTGACTTTTTCTGCAATACGCTGCTCGTTAATCTTGATATTGCTTTCCAGCAGAGATAACTTGCTCTGATAGTCTGTCAGATCCAGCGATGGCATAGTATCGTTCAGATTAGCCTTCAGCTTATCAATAATAGCAGAAGTTTCTCTTGCGTAGGTAGATTGGAACCGAGTGATTTCACTTATATCCTGTTGATACTGTTCATCAAAGCAGGCAGCAATATCGGCTTCAAAATTTATAGGAAGTTTCTGCTGGCAATATGGACATTTTCCAGCCGCCCCTTCTGAATAATGCTGATGGCCTTGGCGTACCCAATCTGAAGCATTCAGGGCTTTGATGAAATTTGCGAATGGTGTTTTGCTGCTACTAACCACTACCTTATCCATCAAGTCATTACCAGGTAGTTTGCCATATGTAGGAGCTGCAGAGATTCTCGAAAACAGACCATAGGTACGGGCCTGTGAATCATAAGCGATACGATACAGCTCAGCCAACTTATCCAAGTCTTGTTCAGCTGGTGCTTTAACCGCAAGGACTGCGCTTGCAAGCAGATTTTTTCTACCGGTGCCTTTTACGGCATCAGAAAATTTCGAACAGATATCTCTGGTCTTATCCCAACAGGCCTTCTGGAAATCCTCTTCAGCTTTCGCCTGAGCAGTTACTTTCTGGTTACTCTGTTCTGCATGTTCATCAGCCTGTTTATCCAGTTCATTCTTTTTGGCAGTCTTTTCTTCAACTTGTTTCTGTATTTTAATATTAGGCTCGCTAACGGTAAACACACCCTTTAGATCACCATATGTTTCAAAATTTCGGTTAATGAAATCCTGACTATATACCAAAACATCATAATCAGCTGCCGACCGGCCCTCCTGCCAAACTACTCCGTCATCATTTTCTATGGCGCGAGCAACCGTAGATTTTCCCACTCCGTTCCGACCATAAAAGAAATTAACATATGTTGGCCCAATAACTTCATTGTTGAATGTTGCTCCATTAAGCGTGATCTTCTGGATCACAGATTTCATCTTTTCACTCATACCTTCTCTGCTCCTCCATACAATTATTCAGTGATTTTGCCACTTCTGACCCATGTGTCCACCTCTGAAATTTTGAATTTATATCGCTTTCCAGCTTTATAGAATGGCAGTTTTCCATCCTTGATCCAATTTCTAACTGTATCCGTACTGACGCTCAGATGATCTGCGATATCTTCAAGGTTGACCCATTTTTCTGCTGTACTACTTTCAATCTCGTTACTCATCATATAACCTCCAGATATTTCCTGATCTATGTAACGTTTTTCCGTTATCCTGGCAGGAAACATGAAATACCTGCTGCCTTTAGTGTTTCCACCAAATTCACTTTCTTAACTGACCAATGTGTATCATCAAGCTCGCTAATGGTGGGTTTACCTTCAATATTTAGTCCGTCTCTTAGTTCAAATATTTTCGACTGGGGAATCGGGTTCAAAGTCTGATATATAATCTTAAATCCTTCGTCCTGACGCTGTATTTCTGTAATAACTCCAAGAAAGGCATTCTGCACGCATCCGGGCTGTGCATAATTCTCGTTCCTTGAAGCAAAAATACAAAACAGTCCCATAACTCTGTTTATTGCCACGTCATCCAGTTTACATCTTTCTTCAGCAATGTCATCCGCAACAAATCTTGTAAGTGCATCTTCTTTAGGAACAATACAGTCTCCGGTTGAAAACTGGCTAAAGCTCTCTCCTCCGACTACAAATAGATTATAGTAATCATATTCCCAGTTTGTCCGTATTACACCTGGCCGATTTGCCTGCCCACCTGTAATCAAAACATTGCTTCTATTATCAACGGTACCTACCTGTCCAAAGATAGTATTGTTGCCTCCGCTAATATCCATGCAAGACTGACTGGCATTCACAATAGGCTGGTTCTTGGACGAAATGAGCTCGTCATTCATCCACATCACTCCTTCCATTCTTTATCTCAATCTTATCTACATGACCATAAACCGTATTTGTACCACCTGTGATATTAAGGAAAAATGGATTGTTATTAACGGTTGTGCCTGAAGGCGGTAGCTGATCTTGACTCTGCTTTTGCGATGCAAATGACTCTGCATCACGATTAGCCTCCTCCGTAGCAAATTCTTTCTCATTCCAAGCAGAAGAAGTGAATTCATCTGCGGCACAATATGTAATCGTAATTTCTCTGGTACTATTTTCGCCTAACATCTTTGTGTAAGTTCTCTCTGCACCTCCCTGCTTCGGACAAAACATGTCATAAGTTATCTGGCCGACTTTATTATCCTTCACTACGGTCAGTACATAATGCCATAAGCCAAGTAAAAATGAAGGCAGACACAGCTCTTTTGCCGACAAGATCTGATCCTTTGTCATGGTACTACCATCCTTACGGGCATAAAATAATTCGTTTCCATCAATTGTATTATCAGCGTTCAGTAATTCGATGAGGCCTTTTACAAGGTACTCGTCTTTTTTTGTGCTCGTTCGTACGTCAAGAAACTCTTCAACGAAATCCACCATTGCTTTCAGCGGTACCTTGTACTGCTGCTTAACGCGATCGTCAAAGGTCTTTAACACTGCAGCATCGCCAAGGCGAAAAAACGTGCCACCATTGCGAATGCATGCCTTGAAGTCACGTGTATTATCCTTCAGTGATTTTTCTTCTGTTTTCATTGGCTTTGATATGTCCGGTATCAAAACTTTTGCAAGTCCCATCAATGCCTCCGGCTCTGAAAGTCCACTGATAACGCCTTTATAAAATTCGTCTTTGCTTGGCATCGGTTTTCTTGCATTAGATATCAATACAAAGAAAGTCCCGCCGCAAAGCCTGTAAGCATCCATATTTGACATTGATTTTCCTTCTTTTCCAAAATTCCGACTGAATCGACTCATTCGACACAATCGACTACATGAATATCGACTATTCCTACTTCTCACTGAGCTTATAAGCCAAGAGGGAAGTTGAAGTCGATTAGTGGGCAGAAAATAGGCTATATAAATCCTATCAATTCATACCAAATCATTATAACACACTTTTACTCGAACTTCTATAGACAAAGTATAAACTCTTATTTTGTCTGAGATTTTTCTCTTTTGGCTGTAAGCAAACACAAGCCAAAGGAGGAAAATCATGGCAAAAAAATATTTTTATCCACTTCGTGACCCGGAGAACCCCAACAAGGTCACACTCGTACCTATCACAGAAGATCAGTACCGCTCCCTCTACCCGGAAATCTGGGCGACCCAGAAACGCGAGCAGTATCATGGCAGATGCATGTGTCCTAAGCATTATTTATGGAAGTGTGACGGTCAATGTGATCTCTGTGCATACCATGCTCCTGACACCGTATCTCTCGATGATCCACTTCCAGACGGTGAAGGCACCCTCGCAGATTATATTCCTGATGATCGGCCTTCCATTGAAGCCATTATCGCGGATCATGATCTTCTGGAACATCTCATTGCTCGTTTCCGCGAACTTGACCCTGATGCTGACCGTATCATCCAGATGCGTCTCGACAATCCAAAAATTTCTGATCGCAAGATTGCAGAGGCTCTCGGACGTAAGCAGCGCACCTTTGCAGACCAGATGAAGCGCGTTTGCACAGAGCTTCATAGGATCGAGAACAAGTAAAACCACGAACCGCAGCAATTCCGGCCACTGTCCTTCAACAAGATGGTGGCCGAATTTTTTTATTTTTTTCTCCGCTCAAATTG
>DCDB01000303.1 GCA_002316215.1 Lachnospiraceae bacterium UBA1066
TCGAATCTCCCGCTTCTGTCCGGCCGGGCTCTGCCGCATCGCTGCAGCTGTCCGAAACAACAGCGGACATGTAGGGTTCCAGTTTGAGATGAAGAATACCTTCTTCGGCTGTAAGGCGCGTCCAGCGGCCGGAAAATGCATCATAGCTGCTATACATTTTCCCCGCCGGCATATGCACGTCCAGATCCACCGTCTCAGAAAGAGAGGCATTCATAAAGAAGAAATTATCATGCCCATCCTTGCGATAGTGATAGAAGCGGAGATTTCTATCGGTCACGGGAAAGGAAACCGTGTCGGCAATGCCTGTTTCTTTTAATGCATCCGCTATTTTTTCAAGCCGTACCACGGGATAGGAAGTAAGATCCGGCATCGTCTCTCCGGCAGGACCGCCGCATATTTTTTCCGGCAGCCGGTTCACGAAAAAGGCCGGGAATTCCGGATGCTCCTTCAAAAAATGCAGCGCATCCGCAGGGATATATTCTGCTTCGCCGATGACCAGAGCCTGCAGCTGTCTTCCGTTAATAACCAGCCTGCTGCCCTTCATTTGCATATCGAAGTTCTCCGGGGTTTTGAAAACATCCGCAGGAAGGTAGATGAAATCCATCTGGTGCTCGAGAAGCACTCTGGCCGTTTTTTCTCCTGTCATGGCGTCTCCGGCCCAATCAGAATCCGCCTCAAAAAGGACACCGACGGAAGGCATGCCCATGCCTCCGCTAAAAAGAGAGCAGAGCCTGTTCATATACCGCATCAGTTCTCCGAAAAACGGAAATTCGGGATTATTGCCGCGGGCATAAAAATGCGGGGGACAGTCGTTATCCGGATACTCCGCCATGGAAAAGGCATGCGGGACAAAATGATTTACCCCCTGGCTGATCAGGTAGTCCGTCAGCCATTTCATATCCCGGACGCCTTCCCTCCATCCGTAAGCACCGAAAGTCTCGCACATAAGGCGTCCCTGCTTCTTCGGATCAATGGCCGCGGCGGAAGCTCCGAGCTTACCCAGCTGAAAATGATAAAAGCTTCCTTCTATGTCGCTGAAGCCCGTGTGCCTTACGGACGCATCATTGCCGGGCATAATCTGACAGCCGATATTGTCAATCCCTGCCATATCCTGTCCTGCAACGGCTCTGAAATAATGGCCCGCGCCGCATCCTAAGCGCATGTAGCCCAGGCTGTCTTCCACTACGTGCCCGATATACATGACCCCATGCTGACGGCACCAATCGCCGATCTGGCAGGAAAAGTTCTGTTTAAACAGGCGGCTGACATGATCCATATATAAGTAGCGAAGCCGGCTTTGGCGGCCGTCGCACGCCTCGTTCCAAAGCAGCGGCAGATCCTTCTTCCAGCCGTCACCTGCATCCGCCGCAAAATCCGCTTCCATTTCCGCACCCCAGGGCAGCGCCATATCAAGGCCGATCTTATTGTCCGGCCCAAAGGAATCCGTATTATAAAATCCCGGCTCATCGGAAAAAAAGCCTGCAATGGTCTTTCCGAATTCAGAGGCATACTTTCTGTAGTGCTTTTCATAGACTTCGTCAATCTGCACACGAGCCGAATCCCGGTCGATATAGTTGATAAAATCAGGACGGGAACCCAGATCCGTCCCGACGCAGGAAACAAAAATCCGCCAGGTACCGGCGGGAATATCCCAGGTCAGCACGCCGTTTTCCACAAAACCGGTCAAATCGATAAGATCCCCTTCCAGAGTATCTTTATCCATGATTTTTGCTGCCGAAACCGAAAGCAGCCGGGTTTCATTTATCAGCGGTTTGCTTACAGGTTTTGCCAGATCCATCCAGGTAACCTGCCTGGAAGCCAGAAGGTTTATATCCGCATTCGCGGCCGGGACAGGACCTGTCGCATCTACAAAGTTCGTATGGATATATCTGCGGCAGAGTTTTGCATGGCCGGACATCCTGCCATTCGCCTGCCCTGTCGGGAAATGACTGTCATCCAGGATCCAGACCTTCATATCCCTCTTTTTCGCCTCGTCGAGCACGATATCCACGTCATGCCACCAGCCGTCTCCTGCAAAATCAGGATGCGGCCTTGCCTCCAGGCAGACTGCGCCGATTCCCGATTCATCAATTTTCTCCATCTCGTTTCTCAGGATCCGCTCTTCTTCTCCGCGCATCCAGAGGAACGGGAATATATAATTTTCCCGCATCGTGAACCTCTCCTTTCCTTTTCCCGCCGTTTTCAGGCGCAGCATCTTACCGGTTCCAAAGGTACCGTTTGTTTCCGCCGCATTTCCGGAAGCTTTCCGTTAAGAAAGAATCTATCATTTTTTCGTTCCGGCGCCTTGTATATTATTGACTTAAGAGATGGTAGGAAAATGACATTCCGGCATAAGAAGCATGCTGCGGAACTTTATTGAGATAGATCCGCCCGTATAGCTGCCGCTTACCTGTGGGATTTTTCCGGTTTATACACCGGCTGAAAGATTTCTGCCGCTTTCTCCGTCCGGATTTCTGCCTTGCCGTCTGTAGCCTCGCTGATGAGTTTCTTTACCTTTCCGACGGAATCTTCCGGTACCGTAAGAATCATCTCAACATCTCCGCCGTAAAACATTTCCGGTGCGGAGAACCCTTCTGCGGCAAAAAGATACTGCAGTTTTCCGGCCGCAGCGTAGCTGCAGGAAATGGTCAGTTCCTTTCCTTTCATGCAAAGTACGATTTCTGCATTTTCAATAGCTTCCCGAAGCGCGGAAGAATAAGCCCGGACAAGGCCGCCTGTTCCGAGAAGCGTGCCGCCGAAATAACGCGTCACGACAGCCGCGGCGCAGTGCAGGGAATTGCCCTGCAGAAGTTCGAGCATCGGCTTTCCGGCCGTTCCCTGAGGCTCCCCGTCGTCGCTTTGACGCAGGATTTCTTCAGGCCCGCCGGGCTTTCCCGCTATATAGGCAAAGCAGTGATGGCGTGCGTCAAAATACCTTTTTTTTGCTTTTAGGATAAAGTCCTCCGCTTCCTCCCGGGATGCCGCAAAATGAACTTCCCCGATGAAGCGCGACTTCTTTTCAATTATTTCTGCATACCCGGAGGTACGGATTGTCTTATATGAATTATCCATAGTCCTCATTCTACACGAAAACATTCATTTTGTGAATGCGCGGCTTTCTTTTTCAAATTGTCAAATTGTGAACTCTTATTTAGGAAACTTGGCAATATTAATATTATTTGCTATAATATCCCCATGGATTATTCAAGAGAAGGGATAGAAAAAAAAGAGGAACTCCTCGACTCCGCCTCCCCGGAGATTGAAAAACGGGTATGGGTAATGGCCCTGCGCGCTGTTCTTGTGCTGCTCATCTGCGGTCTTGTCATAGGGATTTTCGGAACTGCAGGCGTCGTCAACGGTATTATTGCCAATGCCCCCGACATTTCGGAAATCAGCATCGCGCCGAGCGGCTTTGCGACGTTCATTTACGATTCAGAAGGCAACCAGCTCCAGAAACTGACTTCGTCTGACTCCAACCGGACCGCTGTCTCAATTGATAACGTGCCGGTCTATATGCAGCACGCGGTTGTCGCAATTGAAGACCTGCGTTTTTACCAGCACAACGGCGTGGATGCGCGGGGTATCTTAAGAGCACTGGTCGTAGGCCTGAAAAACCACTTTCAGTTTACGGAAGGCGCCAGTACGATCACCCAGCAGCTTTTGAAAAATAATGACTTTACGACCTGGACAACTGAGAAAACGCTTGTCGACCGTGTCAAGCGCAAATTCCAGGAGCAGTATCTTGCGGTTAAACTGGAAGAAAAACTTACCTCCGAGCTCGGAAGCAAGGAAGCCGCCAAAAGCCGGATTCTCGAAAATTATCTGAATACCATTAATCTCGGAGCCGGAACCTACGGGGTCGAGGCTGCTTCTAAGAAATATTTCAATAAAGACGTGTGGAACCTTACTCTTTCAGAAGCTACCGTCATTGCCGGAATCACGCAGAATCCCAGTAAGTACAATCCGATCACCCATCCGGATTACAATAAAGAGCGCAGGACAAAAGTGCTCACCCGAATGGTAGAACAGGGTTATATCACGCAGGCGGACATGGATGAAGCCGAAGCCGACAACGTTTATGACCGCATCGCTGCGGCCCAGGAAGCCGAAGCCGGCATCAGCACCGTCTATACTTATTTTGTCGATGAGCTTACCAAACAGGTCGTAAACGACCTCATGGATCAGAAGGGCTATACGGAAAACCAGGCTTACCAGCTGCTTTATTCCGGCGGTCTCCGCATTTATACGACACAGGATCAATCCATACAGTCCATCTGCGACACGGAATACGCCGATCCCGCAAACTTTCCGGACGGTACGCAATACAGCATGGACTGGGCACTGAGCATCCAGAAATCTGACGGTTCTACGGTCAATTACAGTAAGGAAATGCTGAAAAAGTTTTATCAGGAGAATATGGATCCGAATTTCGACCTGCTCTTCGATTCCGAGGAAGAAGGCCAGAGTTATATCGACGATTATAAAACGCATGTCGTCGGCTCAGGTGACAAAATCATCGCCGAACGCACGGATTTCTCGCCCGAGCCGCAGTCTTCGATCGTCATCATCGACCAGGCTACAGGCTACGTCAAAGCCATCGAAGGCGGCCGCGGCGCAAAGACTGCCAGCCTTACGCTGAACCGCGCGACGGATACCCTCCGTCAGCCGGGATCCACTTTCAAGATTCTGTCGACGTACGCCCCTGCCCTTTCAAGCGGAGAAAAAACTTTAAGCACGATATACGCCGATGAGCCTTACAATTATGTCAACGGACGTCCCGTAAAGGATGCTTCCAATACTTATCAGGGGGATATGACCATCCGGGAAGCGATTATCCAATCCATCAACGTCATTGCAGTAAAATGTATTACCGACATCACGCCGCAGGTTGCCTTTGATCAGCTTCTGAAGTTCGGTTTTACAACGCTTTCACAGACAAACGATATTTATCAGCCTCTGGCCCTCGGCGGTATTTACAATGGTGTTTCCAATCTCCAGCTGACGGCGGCTTATGCTGCAATCGCCAATGGCGGTATTTATACCAAACCCATCTTCTACACAAAGATCCTGGATCAGGATGGAAATATCATCATAGACAATACGCCGGAAACAAGCAGAGCTCTTGATGAAGATACTTCCTATCTGCTCACCAGCGCCATGGAAGACGTTGTTACGCGGGGGACAGGACAAAACCTTCAGCTTGATACGAAGATGCCGGTTGCCGGCAAGACCGGAACCACAACTTCTTACAACGACCTCTGGTTCGTCGGTTATACGCCTTACTATACCTGCGGCATCTGGTCCGGCTATGACACCAATGAGAAACTTCCTGACGAAGGCATTTTCCGCAATTATCATCAGATCCTCTGGCAGAAAATCATGTCCAGGATTTCTGCAAATGAGACTATAAAACAGTTTGAAAAACCGACGGATGTCGTTTCTGCAAAGATCTGCAATGAAAGCGGGCTGCTTGCGACGAAGTACTGTACCGACACGCGCACCGAATATTATCTGCCCGACACGGCTCCTACTGCCTATTGCACGATCCACGGCAATACTTATTACGGCTACGGAAGCGAATACTCAAGGAATTCTTCAGAATACGACACGGCCGAAGAAGATACCGCAGGAAATGATGCCGCAGGCAATACCGCCAATTATGGGGAAGGAACCGGAACTGCTTCTTCCAAGGCTTCGACCGCAGGAACTACAGAGACAGAAAATACCGGCGCCGCAGCATCAAGCAAATCTTCAACCTCCAATACGACAACTTCTGCGGCCAGTGACACGGCCGAAGAAACCGCAGCAGATGAAGAAGCTGCGACCGGAACCGCCACTGAAAATACAACCGGGAATACTGCCGGAAACATAACCGGAACCGCTGCCGAAAATACTGCCGGAACCGGAGGCTGATAATCCAGACAAACGACTGTTAAAAAAGGCAATGCTTCCGCCTGGAAGCATCGCCTTTTATTTTGGCTGAACTTTTATGCCTTACCTCAATCCAGAATCCAGAACACATAAGACTACTTGCAATGCGCCGTTTCGAAAATCAAAAAGCATTTAGCCTAAATGTAAAGTACCGCCCGTAAACAAACTTCTGTTCTCTTAAAAGCAGCTTTAAAGAACAAGCTTTGCCGCACCGTAAATTCCGGCGTCGTTCCCGAGCTTTGCAAGAACCAGGGACGTATTCTTACAGGCGGAAAATGCTTTCTCTTTGTAATAGCGGTTCAGAAGCTCTATAAGAGGTTCTCCGGCTTTTGAAACGCCGCCGCCGATAACGATAACTTCCGGATCCACGACACACGCAAAGCCGGCCAGCGCCGTTCCCAAGTATTTTGCAAAACGATTCACGATTCTCCCTGCTGCCTCGTCTCCGCTCTTGAAAGCATCAAAGACCGCGCGTGAGCTCAGCTTATCGCCCTTCAGCACAGTTTCTTCATCAGGATGCTCTGCGAGTTCTTCGCGTGCCAGGCGTACAACACCGGTCGCGGAAGCCACCTGCTCAAGGCAGCCGCAGTTCCCGCAGTTGCAGGGATCCGTAATACTGTCTTCAACATGGGCGTGTCCGATTTCTCCTCCGGCCCCGTGGGAACCTTCGATAATCTTTCCGTTAATTATGATACCGCCGCCGACACCGGTTCCGAGCGTTACGAGAATGACGTTCTTCCTGCCTGCGGCTCCTCCCTGCCACATTTCGCCAAGAGCTGCCACATTTGCATCATTTCCAACCCTGACAGGAAGTCCCGTCAGGCGTTTCATGATTCCTTCAACATCCGTTTCGCCCCAATGGATATTGACAGCCATCGGAACAATGCCGTTTTTCACAGGTCCGGGAACACCGATCCCTATTCCGGCAACATCTTCCTTTTTATAGCCTTTTTGGCCTATCTTTTCAAGAACCGTCCTGGCGATATCCGGGAGAATGTTTTCTCCTCCGCGCTCCGTCCTCGTCGGTATCTCCCACTTTTCAATAATCTGGCCGCTTTCTTCAAAAAGGCCGCATTTTACCGTTGTTCCTCCGATGTCGATGCCAAAACATACCTTTCCCATCTTCATTCACCTCGTTTATTAGACATATTTTCCTGCACGCGGCGATACAGTTCCTGCGCCGCATTGTAGCCCATCTTCTTCTGACGGTGATTGACCGCTGCTGTCTCGACAATCACTGCCAGATTGCGTCCCGGACGGATCGGAAGGGAATGGCAGACAATTTTATTTCCCAGGAATTCCGTGTACTCCTCTTCCAGTCCCAGACGGTCATATTCCTTATCCTTATTCCAGTCCTCAAGCTTAATGACGAGGTCGATCGCCTGCGTGTCCTTAACGTGTTCAACACCGTAAAGCATCTTGACGTCGATAATCCCGATTCCCCGAAGCTCGATGAAGTGCCGGGTGATATCAGGTGCCGAACCAACCAGCGTTACGTCGGAGACCTTGCGGATCATGACGACGTCATCGCTCACAAGCCGGTGTCCGCGCCGTACCAGCTCCAGAGCCGCTTCTGATTTTCCGATACCGCTCTCGCCCATGATTAAAACGCCTTCGCCGTAAACATCGACCAAAACACCGTGTATGGAAATGCAGGGCGCAAGTTCGACCCCGAGCCAGCGGATGATTTCAGCCATAAAACCGCTTGTCGTGCGTTCCGTCACCAGCGTCGGTACATTATACTTTCTCGCAATATCCAGCATTTCCGCCGACGGCTCTGTCAGAGTCGTAAAGATGACGCAGGGAATGCCGCTCGACATGAATTTCTCATACGATGTCGTTCTTTCCTTTTCTTCCATCTGCATGATATAGGTATATTCGACGTATCCTATAATCTGCACCCGCTCATAGGCAAAATGTTCGTAATAGCCTGCGAGCTGAAGGGCCGGCCGGTTGATATCCGGCGTCGTGAGCTCCACCTTGGTCATATCGATGTCCGGCGTCAGGTTCGTCAGCTTCAGTTCATCAGCAAGTTTCGAAAGCAGTACTACTGTCTTCATTTATGTACCTCCCGGAATTATCCCGAATCTACAGTCAGTTTATCATAGGAATCCGCTTAAAACAACTATATCTCTTCCCCATGAAAAAAAACCCTGACCTTTCTTGCCGCTGCGGTATTCATCGAAGGCGTATCCGCAAGTTCTTCCACTGAGGCTTCCTTCACGGCTTCAAAGGTCTTGAATTTCTGCATGAGTGCCCGGCGCCTGGCCGGTCCCACGCCGTCTATATCATCGAGGATCGAATGAACCTGCCCCTTACTGCGCAGGAGGCGGTGATACTCGATTGCGAATCTGTGGACCTCATCCTGGATTCTCGTAATGAGCCGGAAACCTTCCGAATCTTTTTCAATCGGAATCTCCTCTCCTTTATAGAAAAGCCCGCGCGTATGGTGAAAGTCATCCTTGACCATACCGCATACAGGAATCCGGAAACCTTCTTCCGCAAGAACCTTTTCCGCAACGCCGACCTGCCCTTTTCCCCCGTCCATAAGGATAAGATCGGGGAGCACTGTAAAGCCCGGAGAATTCTCCTTTGCCCTTCGGAAACGCCTCGTCAGGACTTCCGCAAGGCTTGCATAGTCATCGGCGCCCTGCACCCATTTAATCTTGAATTTACGGTAATCGGTGCGCTTCGGACGGCCATTTTCATAAACAATCATGGAGCCTACGGATTCAAAACCGCTGATATTCGAGATATCATAGGCCTCCATACGCGCCGCATTTTCAAGCTTAAGAAGATTTTCGATCTCTTTTACGGCACCTCTTGTTCTTTCTTCCTCGCGCTTCAGACGCTCCTTATCGCGCGAAAGAACCATTTTCGCATTTTCTCCGGCAAGCTCAACCAGCTTTTCTTTCATTCCCTTCTGAGGAATCCGTATCTGCACCCTGCTGCCGCGCTTTTGGGTAAGCCAGGTTTCAAGAAGTTCTCTTTCCGGAATATCGAGGCCCAGCATAAGTTCCTTCGGAATAAAAGGAGTTCCGGCATAATACTGGGAAATAAAGCTTCGGAGCACCATGCCCGGATCATCCGTATCCCTGGTCGTAAGAAGGAAATGCTCCCGCCCTATAAGTCGTCCCGAACGGACAAAAAACACCTGCGCCACGGCATTACTTTCGTCATTATCCATGGCAATAGCGATGACGTCACGATCGTCTCCGTCGGAACCTGTGATTTTCTGTCTTTCACCGATCTGGCGGATGCTTTGTATAAGATCCCGGTACTGCGCTGCTTCCTCGTACTTCATTTCCGAAGCCGCCTGCGCCATCTTTTCCCCGAGGCTTGCGATTTCATCCTGATAATGCCCTTTGAGAAACTCCAGAACTTTCCGGACATTTTCCCCATATTCCTTCTCGGAAATCAGGCCCTGGCACGGAGCCTGGCACTGCCCGATATGATAATAAAGGCAGGGCCGTTCCTTTCCCGTGTCTTCCGGAAGGCGCTTCGCACAGGTGCGGATATGGTAAAGCTTCCTGAGAAGCTCAATTGTATCGCGCACGGCGCCGGCATTCGTAAAAGGTCCGAAATAGCGGGAGCTGTCTTTCCTCATGCTGCGGGCAATAAGAATCCTCGGATAAGCTTCGCCGACAGTCACCCGGATATAAGGGTAGCTTTTATCATCCTTAAGCATCGTATTATATTTCGGACGATGCTCTTTAATAAGATTGGACTCCAGAACAAGTGCCTCGAGCTCGGAATCTGTTACGATATATTCAAAATGATCGATTTCCCCGACCATCCGGACGATCTTCGGGCTCTTTTTGTAGCCTTTTTGAAAATACTGGCGGACGCGGTTTTTCAGGCTGACAGCCTTTCCGACATAAATAATCGCATCGTGCGCATCGTGCATGATGTAGACTCCGGGCTGCCCCGGCAATTTTTTCAATTCTTCTTCAATAACAAATTCTTTTGAGGCTTCCAAAGCTTCTCCGCAGCCTTAAGAACAGCATCCGCGCAGGATTTTCGTCCTGCGCGG
>DCDB01000138.1 GCA_002316215.1 Lachnospiraceae bacterium UBA1066
CATAGTAACAGAATCAATTTCTCCATAGGAATCAAAAACCGGTTTTCCGGTTTCCAGCGTCAGCTGTTTCGCAAGCTTTTCACGGTTAGCCGCAAGAAGTTCAAGAAATCTGCGAAGTACGGCTTCCCTCTCCCGGACGTTCTTTTTGTACCAGATCTTCTGTCCTTCCACTGCACTTTTAATCGCATAACTGACATCCTGGTCTGACGCTTCCGGTACTGTGTCCAAAAAACTTCCGTCATACGGATTAATGACATCGATGGTTTTACCTTCTGAAGCATCTGCCTGTTTCCCGTTAATAAGCATTTTCATAATTTACTTTTCTCCTTTCAGAATGCTCTCACTTGTTTTATCTGATTTTCTTTTGCTTTACTTTGTTTATGTCCTTTGTTTTTCTCTTGTGTCCCCTTGTTTTCCCTCCTGTATTGCCTTTGTCTGTCTACCATATATAACTGTCATTTAATTCCAGTCCGAGTCCTGGCTTGTCTTCGGGTATCGTAAGGATGCCATTCACCGGCTGCGGCGGATCTTTAAAGACCATTTTCGTAATATCATCAAACAGGAACAGTTTTTCCAGAAATACTCCGTTCGGTGCCGCCGCCACAATGTGGCTGTGAATCAGTTCCATCGCATGCGGCGCCAGGGCTTTATTAAAGGCTTCAGAGATAGCTGCCACTTTAATCATTTCCGTGTATCCGCCAATTCTTGAAGCATCCATCTGGAGGTAATCCACTGCATTCGCAAGCAGAAGATCTCTGGCTCCCCATTTGGTATATTCATGTTCTCCTGTTCCCAGGGGGATATCACACCCTTCTTTAAACTGCCTGAGTCCCGGTATATCATCCGCAAAAACAGGCTCTTCAAAAAGCGAAATGTCATATTGACGGATTTCATTTGCCAGGCGGACTGCATCCGCTGCAAAAAACGCATTGTTTGCATCAACCATAAATTCAATATCCGGGCCGATCGCTTCACGGACTTTCCGGCAGCGGATGACATCCCGCCGTATATTCTTCCCGCCTTCGACACCAACCTTCAGCTTAATGGCCTTGTATCCTTTTTTTACCATTGTCACAGCTTCTTCAACGAGCTGATCATCATCAAAAGACGTCCACCCGCCGCTGCCGTATACGGGAACTTTATTATTCGTCCCTCCCAGGAGCCTGAAAAGCGGCATATTCAGGATCTTCCCTTTTAGATCCCAGAGGGCAATGTCTACGGCACTCAATGCGCAGAAAGAAAGTCCTTTGCGGCCAACCCCTCTTGCATAGTGAAAAAGCTCTGTCCAAATGCTTTCCGTCTCAAACGGTGTCCGCCCGATTATTTTAGGTGCATAATATTTTTCAATCAGTTCCTTAATCGCTTCTCCGCCGACTTCGTGGTAAGTAACGCCCAGCCCGGTCAGACCGTCATCTGTCATTACCCGCACCACACACATACCGACAGTTTCTACTTTTCTCGTAGCATCCTGAAATCCGGACTGTACCGGTGCAGCTAAAAGGTTTACTTTAATATTTTTTATCCTATTGTCCATGACTCCTCCTTTTTTCTTCGTCCTGTATGTATTCTATTCCTTATCTTTTTTATTTTTAAGCGTTTTGGCCTCCCTGGCACGCCTGTCACTTCATCATCAATTTGGTGACAGAAGGCGGCAGCGAATGGATTCTAAAAAGCGCCGTATTTCAGGGCATAAAAAAAGATCTGCGAAATCCTGTCGATTTGCAGACCTTCTTTTACCGAACAATTAAATTTCCGTCAGCTTTGGGTATCTTGCCAGATATTTTTCTTTTACTTTTTTTATTTCACTTAGCTCACCGGGCAGCTTACGTGAAGCCGTCTTGATATACGAAAAGACGCAGCTGACAAAATGCTGGTGCGTGCTGACCGTCACCTGCTGCAGCCACGGATGTGAATAGGACAGAAAAAAGGTTTCATATGCCAGATGGATATCTGACGGATACAGAGCCTTTTCTATCGGATAAAAATGAAAATTAATATATGTTCCGGCATCTTTAAGAGCAGCTCTCAGATGCTGCAAATATTCATCCTCTGTATAAGTAAGTTTCACACCGAACAAGCTGAAGGACTGATGCAGTACCGTTTTCTCATTCCAGCCTCTGTCAACATAAAAGAACTCTAAAATTCCTTTCTGCACATAAGAAATAAACCATTTCCGGAGTTCCCTGTGAATATCCAGAAGTCCACCGGCACATCCTTCTTCTATTCCCGCCCTTTTGCACATTTCAAAAAATGTCTTCTCCGGAAGAGAAAAAAGCGGCAGCGAAAAACTGTGCGACAGATATTCCCGGTATACGTCCCGGAACAAATCATTGTTGATAAAAGCAAACATTTTCCCGTACGAGAAATCCTTTATTTCCCTGGTCAGCGGTATGCAGCCGGAAAAGAGGAAATCAAAATCTTCACACATGTGTGATGCAACCGCAGGATCCGTAATGAGCGACACATACTGGTGCAATGAATTTTTAACTGACCATCCCATCATTGAGCCAACTTCCGGGATAGAAAGAACCGCATGGCTGTAAAGCCGTCTGTTTTCCTCTCCGTTAACCAGTCCGTAAAGGCCGTTAACCTCTGTTTCCGGGATCTGCTGCGCCAGTGACCATAAACGTACGTAATTCTCCATTTTCCAGGTTGTATTGGAGATCCGTACAACGATGCGGACACGAATACCTGTTCCCATTGCTTTTTTAAATGCCTGATTCAGGTATGTTGAAAAATCCTGCCTCTCCGTCAGCCATTTCAGTCCGTCATCTCCTACGAAATTAAACTGAAAAGGCTTTCCCCTCCAGATTGCCATATCCAGAATTGTTTTAAAACAATACCTGTAACCGTCAAACCCGGCAAACAGATTAAACTGAACAGGCTGCAGCATACCCGCCACTGGTTCTTTTTCCCAGTCAATCCCCTTCGGCTTTTCATCGGGGCCGGAATCAGACAGCCATTTTTTCAGGATGTGCGTAAGAGTCTTAGTCTCCTGAAAAAGCATAGGATCATAGCTGACCTTCAGAACCTGGCACAAAGAAACCTGCTTGTCCATTTCTGTACAAGCTTCAATAACCGCATCGGCAATTTCCGCGATTTCCTCATTTTTCGGTTCCCTGCTTCCCGAACGCCAGCGGGAAATCAGTGAACGGTCAACGAACAGCTTTCTGGAAATGTCGATATTTTTTATCGATAGAGTATTCAGAAGCGTATCAAACCTTGCACTGAACATAATCCGTACCTTTCACTGTTTAGTGCTTCCTGTAGTAATTGATCAGGCAGCCGTCTTCGATAATCTCCCGCTCGTCGTCGGTAAGGTCGCCGAGGCGCACCGTGAAGCGGACCGGCGCACCCATTTTTCCTGAATCTCCGCCTTCTCCGGTCTTTCCGTCCCCGGTCTTTCCGACCCGAACCGCGTAAGCGGCAAAGGATTCTTTCTTTTCTTTCACAGCTTCCAGGATGTCCGGCAGGAAGATGTAATCCCCGTTCGCGAACGGGAGCTCTTTTTCCGAAATGAGAAGCGGCAGCATGCCCCAGTTAATCAGGTTGGAACGGTAGCGCTTCGTCGCGTAGTCGTTCGCGATATTGGCCCAGCCGCCGAGAACCTTCTGGCAGGAAGCCGCCTGCTCACGCGCGGATCCGTCGCCCGGCTTCACGGCAAAAATC
>DCDB01000257.1 GCA_002316215.1 Lachnospiraceae bacterium UBA1066
TTGGCATAGCCGGAGAAATCGGACAACTGGGTATTTACTTTAATGGGCCGAAAAATCATGCGGGAGAACGCGGCACACTTGAGCACTATGCTTCTTCTTATAGTGTCAAGGAATATGTGCGTCAGCGACTTATGGAATATCCGGAGTCTCAGTTAAATGAGAACAGCCCATATAATGAAATTGTGGAAGCTTACTACGCCAATGATCCTCTGGCTGAATGGGCCTTTGACAGTGTAGCCAACCGGCTGGCTTATGGTCTTACCGGTATTATCTTCATCATCAGTCCGGATAAGATCATTATCGGACCGGAATATCCGAACAATGAACGCTTTTTACAGAAAGTAAAAGATGGAATCAACAGTATGGTGAGTCCGGAAATATCAGACAATATTGATATTCGGTTTTCATCGTATAAAGGTGATCCCACCGTTTCCGGAGCTTATTATTATGTATTAGAAAGATTCTTACACGACAGCAGTATCTATGAACGTGTAAAAAATATTCAGACAAACTGAGAAATGTGGCGGTAATATGGGAAAACAGAAACTGGTAGCAGCAATTGATTACGGCAGCGACTCTGCGAGAATGATTCTTGCAGATGCCGGGACGGGCATAACTTTATCGGAACAAGCAATGGCTTATCCAAGGTGGGCGAATAGGAAATTCTGTGATGGCTCTGTTCAGCAGTGGCGTCAACACCCGCTTGATTATCTGGAGGTTCTGCAGGAACTTTTCAAACGGTCATTATCAGGAGGAGAACTGGGGCAAGAAATTGTCGGTATCGCATTTGATACAACCGGTTCCACAATCTGTGCGATGGACCGGAATGGAATTCCGCTTGCGATGCATGAAGAATTCTCTGATGATCCGGATGCTATGTTTATTCTTTGGAAAGATCATACAGCTGTCGAAGAGGCAGCTGTAATTAATGATGCCCTAAAATCTGGAACAACAGATTATACTATGTATCAAGGTGAGTATTCAGCAGAATGGTTTTGGGCGAAGATTCTGCACGTTATCCGCAGAAATCCGAAAATACGGGAAAATGCATACACATGGGCAGAACATGCAGACTGGATCAGCTGCCTTCTGGCAGGCAGATCGGGGCCGGAGGAACTTGTCCGCTGTTCCTGCGGTGCAGGTCACAAGGCCCTCTGGAACAGTAATTTCGGCGGTCTTCCTTCCAGAGAAATTCTGTCTTCTATCGATGGTTATCTCGGAAAAGTTTACGATTCTTATAAAAAACCCTGTACGGCCGGGACATCTCTGGGAACAATTTCAAAAGAATGGGCGGAAAAACTAGGTGTCAGCGAAAATGCAGTAATTTCCGTCGGGTCATTTGATGCGCATGCCGGCGGAGTCGGCGCCGGTATAGCACCTGGCACGATGGTGAAAGTAATCGGAACCTCCACCGTTGACCTGCTTATTGAAAAAGAGAAAAACCTAAAAGGAAAAGAATTGTCTGATATCTGCGGAATGGCTGAAGATTCGATAATTCCGGGATATTACGGCATCGAAACCGGGCAGGCTGCTTTCGGCGATAATTTTGCGTGGCTCTTAAATATCATGCTGTGGCCGCTGGAAAATGTCTGCATTTCAGAGAATCCGGCAGAAATTGAAATGATCCGGAAAATAAAGGAAAAATACAGGATAGCAGTACTGCCGGAATTGGAAAAACAGGTTTTACTTTCGGGACATTCTTCGGTTACAGCACTTGACTGGATGAATGGCAGACGGTATCCGCATCTTAATGAGAATGTGAAAGGTGCAATTGCCGGATTATCGCTCGGGACGACGGCCCCGGAACTTTATCAGGCATTTATGAATGCGGCTGTGTTTGGAAGTAAAGCAATCTATGATGCACTGGTTGGAGCAGGTATTGAAATCAAACGCGTAATCTGTGTAGGAGGAATTGCAAAAAAGTCTCCTTATATTATGCAGATGATGGCGAATCTTTTATCCATTCCTATAATGGTATGCAATGAAGGACAGTGCTGTGCACGCGGTGCGGCCATTTATGCAGCGGTGGCAGCTGGAATCTATTCTGATATCCATTCTGCTCAGGAAGTATTCTGCGAAAGCTATCATGCAGACTACTATCCTGCAAATGTACGAAACGAGCTATATCAGGAATTCTATCGGCAATACAAATCCCTGGGCAGGTATGCTGAATTTGAAGACACATGAGTTCACGTGAATAACTCAAACGTTGTGCTATTGCACAAAAACACTTAATTAAGTTTGTGCAATGAACCAAAAATGCGGACAAATAATGGAAAATAACCAAATATAGTTGACAAGATATTAAAAAAGAGGGTATTATTGTCCACGAAGCAAGAAAATAAGATTAGTACAATGAACTAAAGAGAAAACAAAAAGTAAGAGGAATAGCACAATTGACAGGAGGAAAACAATGAAGAAGAAAGTCATCAGTATCGTATTGACAATGGTAATGGCAGCATCACTTGCAGCTTGCGGTTCTTCCGCAACCAGCACGGCAACATCTACAGCGGCATCCTCGGCAGCGTCTGTCACAGCATCTGCAACCACGTCAACAGCAGCTTCTACGACAACTTCCACGGCGGCATCTACAGGCACTGCAGCAGCATCTGCAGCAACCACATCTGCAACGGCAAGTGGCAAAGCTGTAACAGATATGAAGATTGCATATGTACCGACAACTATGAATAACCCGTTTTGGACAGCCATGATGGGCGGTGTTAAAGAAGAGATGAAAGCAAAGAACATGGATCCGGATACACAGTTAGTAACAGTCGATGCTGAGTCTGATCAGGCAAAGATGAACAACTATGTATATGACTTGATTAATCAGAAAGTTGATGCCATCATTCTTGCACCGATGGATTGCACAGCAGTAACAGAAGCTCTTCAGGCCTGTGCAGATGCAAAGATTCCGGTTATTAATGTTGATACAGCGGTTGACCGTACAGACCTCGTTGCTTCAGTCATTGCATCGGATAACTACAAAGCAGGCGTTGACTGTGCAAACGATATGCTGTCAAAACTTGATAAAGGTTCCAAAATCTACGTCATGGATCAGCCGTCCGGTTCTGCATGCGTTCAGCGTGAAAAAGGATTCCTTGATACCATTGGTAACAGCTATACGGTAATCGGAACGTCAGATACATCAGGTGATACTGCAAAGAGCCTTCCGGTAGCTGAAGATGCAATTACAGCAGATTCGGAACTGAAAGCTTTCTTCTGCATTAACGATATGGCTGCTCTTGGATGTGTCCAAGCATGTGCGGCGGCAAACAGAAAAGACATTCTTATTTACGGCGTTGATGGAAATCCGGATTTCATGGGATATGTTAAAGATGGTTCTGCTACCGGATCTGCAGCCCAGCAGCCGTCCGTAGTTGGTGCCAATGCTGTTGATACAGCTCTGGATTACCTTGCAGGCAAGACAGTGGAAAAGAACATTGTGGTTCCGGTTGAAATGATTACAGCAGACAATATTTCCAAATTTGATATATCTGCTTGGCAGTAAATACAGGTTTTCGGAAAGTGTGCTGACGATTTGGAAAGGGAGAAATTCCTTTCCGAATTGTTTAAGGAATGTATAAGGAGAATGGCAATGGAAAATGAACTGCTGCGAATGGAAAATATCGTAAAGACTTTTCCTGGTGTCAAAGCACTTGACCATGCGGCAATTACCCTGCATAAAGGTGAAATCATGGGCCTTATGGGTGAAAACGGAGCCGGAAAGTCAACTTTAATGAATGCACTGGGGGGTGTTTTTCCGCCAGATTCCGGAGAAATTTACATTGAAGGGAAAAAGGTGCAAATTCACAATGTACATGAATCACAGGCCCTTGGTGTCGCATTTATTCATCAGGAGCTAGCCCTTGAACCATATCTGACCATAGCTGAAAATATTTTTCTTGGCCGTGAAATGAAGGTATTCGGAATGATAAGCAAAGACAAGATGGCAGAAGCAGCGGGCCCATTTCTTCGACGAGTCGGTCTTGATATTGATCCGAATGAAACCGTCGGCCGACTTTCACTGGGACAACAGCAGATGGTTGAAATTGCTAAGTCTTTTTCCCTGAATGCAAAGATATTGATTCTTGATGAACCGACATCTTCTCTTTCGGAAAATGAAGTGGAAGTTCTATTTAACACAGTAAAGGATTTAAAATCCCAGGGACTTGGCATTGTCTTTATAACGCATAAGATGGCAGAAGTATTTCAGCTTTGCGATGCAGTTACAATAATGCGTGACGGCACATATATGGATACGCTGCAGTCTGCCAATTGTAATGAAAACGATTTGATTTCCTTGATGGTCGGAAGATCTCTCGGAAATTATTATGTAAGATCTTTTAATGAACCGGGCGAGGTTGTTCTGGAAGCAAGAAATATCAATGCAGGAAAACGCGTAAAAGACTGCAGTTTCAGTGCCCGCAAAGGTGAAATTCTGGGATTATACGGTCTTGTCGGAGCGGGTCGTTCGGAACTGATGCAGGCAATCATGGGCCTTGATCCGATGGATTCAGGCAAAGTCCTTCTCAACGGCAAAACGGTAAAGCATCCGCGGCCGATGTTCATGCAGCATGAGGGGGTAGCTCTGGTGCCGGAAAGCCGGAAAACGGAAGGACTTATACTGAAAAATACACTGGCCTTTAATATTACGCTTCCGGTTTTGGATCAATTTATGAAAAAACTGCATGTGGATAAGGATAAAGAAAGCAGCATTATCTCTCATGGCATGAATTCAATTTCTATTAAAGCAGCGTCGGCAAACGTAACGTGCAATACACTTTCAGGCGGCAATCAGCAGAAAGTATTGTTGGCAAAGTGGTTGTCGACAAATCCGAAAGTACTGATTCTCGATGAACCAACGAAGGGAATAGATGTCGGAGCAAAAGCGGAAATCTATACGATTATCAATGATCTGGCAAAAGCAGGCCTGGCAGTTATTTTGATTTCCTCCGAGATGCCAGAAGTAATGAATATGAGCGATCGGATGATTATCATGCGTGAAAGCCAAATTACAGGAGAAATTAAACACTCGGAATATAGTCAGGAACTAATTTTAAAATATGCCATGGGGGTGATGAAAAATGGATAAAACAGCCAGTAATTACTTTGTACGTGCAACTAAAGGTTATTTTAAACAGAATTGGGGAATTTTGTCAGCACTAGTTGTCATGTGTACCATGTTCTCCATTTTCGGCAGTAACTTCCTTTCCGGTACAAATATGGTTAACCTGTTGAGAACCTGTGCAACGAATTGCTATCTGGCAATCGGCGTACAGCTTGCGATTATTCTTGCAGGTATCGATCTTACAGGCGGAGCACTTGCTGCCTTGAGCGGTGTCATGTGTGTCATGACTTTTGAAAAACTGGGACTTCCAATCTGGACAGGAATTATGGTCGGTATTCTTTTGGGCTTATTTGTCGGGCTTATCAATGGTTTGATCATTACATATACAGGAATCCATCCTTTCGTTGTTACTCTCGCAATGCAGTCAATCTGCCGTGGCGCCGCATATCTGATTGCCAACGGTTCTCCTGTTACGACAACAAACAAGGAGTTCAGTGCGTTCGGTACTGGATCACTGGGTATCGTTCCATATCCAGTTATCTATATGGTGATTTTCCTAATACTTGATTACTTCCTGTTAAATAAGTCGCGAACCGGCCGACACATTTACGCAGTCGGCGGAAGCGAAACTGCTGCACGATTTTCAGGAATTGATATCAATAAGATTAAAATCTTAGTTTGGGTAATCAGCGGAGTAATGGCAGGATTTTGCGGCGTTGTTCTTGCGGCAAGACTTTCTTCTGGACAGCCGTCAACAGGTGAAGGTTATGAGACCGATGCGATTGCAGCTTCTGTACTTGGAGGAACATCGTTCTTCGGAGGGACTGGAACGGTCGGAGGATTGATTATCGGTGTGCTTATTATCGGTGTTATTTCCAATGGGTTGAATCTAATGCATGTCAATTCGTACTGGCAGTTTGTTCTGAAGGGCATCATTATAATTGCCGCTGTCTACTTCGATATGTTGAAGCAAAAAAAACAGAATGCAGCAGGATAAATAAGAGAGGCTGAAAAAAAGAATGGATAATAAATTAAAAAATGAGCTTGCGGTGCGTGCATACAAAATCCGCAGGTTGGCACTTAATACGATTGAAACAGCAGGTTCGGGGCACATAGGGGGTTCATTTTCTATTGCAGAGATCCTTTCGGTTCTATATTTCTGCGAGATGAGGATTAATCTGAAGAATCCTGAAGATCCTAATCGTGATAGACTGGTCCTTTCAAAAGGACATTGCTCACCGGTTATGTACACGGTACTTGCAATGAGAGGATTCTTTCCGGTCGAACATCTGGGAACATTTCGGAAGATAGATAGTGATTTATCTGGACATGTAGAGCGTCATGTTCCAGGAGTCGATATGTCTGCAGGTTCTTTGGGACAGGGATTGTCCGTTGCATTGGGAATGGCAATGTATGGCAGAAGCAAGCATCAGGACTATTATACTTATTGCATCATGGGCGACGGTGAAATTGAAGAAGGGCAGGTTTGGGAAGCTGCCATGTGCGCAGGGTTTTATAAAGAAGACCATTTGATTGGTTTCGTGGATAATAATAAGTTGCAGCTTGACGGTGCCCTTACGGATGTCATGTCTCCTTATCCGATTGACGAAAAATTTAAAGCGTTTGGATGGAATGTTATTATGATTGACGGCAATGATGTAGAACAGATCTATGATGCCGTTGAATCGGCAAAAGCGTTAAAAGGAAAACCAACAATGATTGTGGCGGAGACCGTTAAAGGAAAAGGTGTATCTGTTTTTGAGAATCAGGTCAGATTCCATGGCAGCTATCCTACTGCAGACGAGTTCAAGACTGCTTATTCAGAATTGGACACACGGATTGCGGAATTGGAGGAGAAATAAATGAGTGAAAAAATCTCAACACGTGTTGCCTATGGAAAGGCACTGGAAGAGTTTGGAGGAAGAAAAGATATTTACGTATTTGATGCGGATTTAAAAAGTTGTACGATGACACAGTATTTTGCGGAGAAATATCCAGAACGATTTTTTAATATCGGCATTGCAGAAGCAAACATGGTGGATATTGGAGCGGGTTTTGCAACCTGTGGCGCTACATCTCTTGTTCACACATTCGCAATTTTCGCAGCAGGACGTGTTTATGATCAGGTACGCAATGATGTCGCGTATCCCGGACTCAATGTCAAGGTTGTCGGAAGTCATGCAGGACTGACTGTCGGAGAAGATGGCGCTACGCATCAGAGCCTTGAAGATATCAGCCTCATGCGGACGATTCCGGGCATGACGGTAGTCGTGCCCTGTGATGCTAATGAAACAAGAATGGCAACACGGGCAATTCTCGATAAAACAGGACCATGCTATTTAAGAACCGGCAGGTGTGCCGTCGGGTCCGTGACAGACGCGATTTCTTCCTATCAGTTTGAAATCGGCAAAGGAGCTGTTCTTGCCGAAGGAAATGATGTGACAATCATTGCCTGCGGGCTTATGGTACAGGAAGCACTGAAGGCTGTTGAAATTCTGAAAAATGACGGTGTATCAGCAAGAATGATTGATATGCATACAATAAAGCCGATTGATAGGGAACTGATTGTAAAGGCAGCGGAAGAAACGGGGGCAATCGTAACGGCAGAAGAGCATAACATTATCGGAGGACTCGGTGCGGCAGTATCCGAAGTGATCGGGGCAACTATTCCGGTACCGATTGAGCGTGTCGGCGTTGAAGATACATTCGGACATTCAGGACATCCGGATGAACTGCTGAAGAAATTCGGATTAACACCGGAACATATTGCTGAGGCTGCTCAAAAAACAATCAAAAGAAAAAAATAAAGTAG
>DCDB01000212.1 GCA_002316215.1 Lachnospiraceae bacterium UBA1066
TATTGACCGCTGGATGCCTTATTTTAAAGAAAATAAAGCGGTTGTTACGCCGGACATTGAGAAAATCAAGGAGAGCAGGCCCGAAGAATACCGGATATTGAAGGAACAGGACATCCGCAGCATAATCGAGGCACCTTTATACAATGATGACCGGCTCATTGGTTTTATCGGGCTCGATAATCCATCTCCGGAAAAAATAGAGAACGCGGGAGAACTGCTTCTGTCTCTGGCGTATGCCATCGCAAACGCCTACAGCCGGGCGGCAAATGAACAGGAACAGCAGGAGATGTTCAGACATACCATCCAGTCCCTTCTCACAGCCAATCCGGAATCGCTTTGTACCTTCCGGGTCAACCTAACAAAGAATTTCTGTAAAGAAGCACACGGCATATCCAAATATGTTCTGGATTATTTTCAGTCAGATACTGTCGACGGAATGATTGGGAATATTTCCGGCCTGATTCCTATCCCCGAAGAAAGGGAAGAGTTTTTAAAGAATTTCAACAGGACAAGGCTGCTGGAACTCTATCATGGCGGAACGCCGGATTATTTCGCAGACTATCGGAGAAGAGCAGAAAACGGGCGGCGCATCTGGGTACGGACATTTGTCAGAATGCTCCGGAATCCGGAGAGCGGAGATATCGAGGGCATCATTTATTCCCTTAATGTTACAAAAGAAAAATTCCGGGATCGTGTTTTCAGTATCCTCACAGACAGGGAATATGATTACGAGGCGCTTCTGGATCCGAAAAATAATACGATCCGATTCCTGAATCTGAGCAGCAGGCTTCTGCCTAAATATCAGGAGAAGCTGGGAAAACCGGATGCAGTTTTCCCGTACGGGGAGGTATGCCGGTTTGCGGCAGATACGTTCGTTGCAGCTGAAGACAGGGATTTTTATTTTGACAGCTGCAGGATGGAAACAATCACGGAGCATCTTGAAAAAGAGGAATATTATGAGTATCAGCTGCGCGGGCATTATACCGGAAAACCGGATGAATTCATGTACCGGCGGCTACAGTATTATTATCTGGATGACAGCAGGGAAACAATTCTGCTTGTCCAGTCCGATGTGACGAATGCGGTTCTCCGGCAGAAGAAGGAAAATGAATATGTCGAGGATATCATGGATTCCGTCAGCGCGGGAATTGTTGTGCTCCGCATGCCGGATGCCGATCATCTTGAGGGAATGTTTGTCAATATGCAGATGTTCCGGATCCTGGGCATGGAAAAGCCTGAAGGCCCGGACGCACGTCAGGTCTTATTGGGCGATCCGCTGATTTCGGCTTATATGAAGGACGCCTTCAGTGCAGTTCATCCGGACGATCTCGAAAGAGTCAGAAAAGCTTTCCGTGACGGTTATGATAAGGACTATTTAAGTGCCGGAAATTACCGCATTTTAAAACAGGACGGAAGCCCTGTCTGGGTCAATCAGGAAGCTATCCTGCGGGAGGTCAGGCCCGACGGTCATATTTTCTATGCGTGCTACAGGGTTGTTGAGCGGGAGGTGGAACTCCAGGCGGAACTTAAAAGACAGCTGGAAAATGAAAAGCTGCTGCGCGATGAGGCAGACAGCGCAAACTCCGCGAAAACGGATTTCCTGTCCCGGATGAGCCATGATATCCGTACGCCGCTCAACGGCATCATAGGCATGGCTTATCTGGCCGGGAAAGAAACGGATCCTGAGGTTGTTAAAGATCATCTCGAAAAGATTGAGACTTCGGCAAAATTCCAGCTGAACCTCATCAATGAAATCCTGGATATGTCAAAAGTGGAAAGCGGAGTTATAGATCTTTGTCAGGAGCCGTATCCCGTCAATGACTTCACTGAATATCTTGATGCGGTAATACGTCCTCTTTGTGAGGGAAAACATCAGAATTTTATCCTGGAAATGAATCCGATAAAAGGTTATTCACCCCTTACAGATATTTCCAAGCTGAACCGGATTTACTTCAATCTGCTTTCCAATGCCGTAAAATTCACGCCGGAAGGCGGAACAGTTAAGCTGACGGTCAAAGAAGTAATGACGGATGAAACCCACATACGCTTTACGATTATCGTAAGTGACAGCGGTATCGGCATCAGCCCGGAATTCCAGAAACATCTGTTTGAACCCTTTACGCAGGAGAACCGGAATGACAATTCCAAAGTGCGGGGGAGCGGCCTTGGTCTTGCCATTGTTAAAAAAATTGTTGACGCCATGGGAGGATCTGTTTCCGTTGAAAGCACAGAAGGAAAAGGTACGAAATTTACGGTAAATGTAACCTCCGGGTGTGTAAAAAATGCGGATTTAGAAACGGAAGACGCAAGGAAAGAACAAGATGCCGATGAAGAAAGAATGGCTATTTCAGGCATGAGGATACTGCTTTGCGAGGATCATCCGCTCAATCAGGAGATTGCAAAAGCGCTGCTCGAGGAGAAAGGAGCAGCGGTGCAGATCGCAGAAGACGGACAGAAGGGAATCGAAGCATTTTCCCAGAGTGCGGTAGGGTATTTCAGCTGCATCCTGATGGACATCCGTATGCCTGTAAAGGATGGCTACGAAACTGCAGAAGCGATCCGGGCTTTAAAACGGCCGGATGCAAAGAGAATTCCCATCATTGCGATGACGGCGGACGCTTTTGAAGATGACGTGCTAAAATGCCTGAATGCAGGGATGAACGGGCACATTGCCAAACCGATTGATCCTGAGCTTCTGTACAGGGAAATATCGGAAGCGGTGATGAAATAAATGATTATTCCTGCAGACTTGCAGGATGACTGCAGTGAAAATTACAATTATTTGGGAAGCGCAGGGAACGGAATGAAATCCAAAGCTGAAGGAAAAAGAGCGGATATAACGCGGGGGCGCGCGGCATACATAATTATTAACAGCATACTTGCGGCGGCTCTTTTGCTGGGGACTTTCTCCCTTGCAGCTTCCTACCGCCAGCTCCAGCAGTCGATCCGGGATGAGCGTGTTAATTCCGTGGAGCAGATCGCCTCATTAATTACAGGGAAAGTCGCCCAGCTGCGCAATAACTATGTTGCCGAGGCGACCCGGCTCGCGCAGACAATTGAACATTCGGAGTCCGGAAGCATCGGGGATATTTCCTATCTCGGCAATAACGATGAACTGATCGCACTCGTAAGTGAAAGCGGAAGCTATACGATGATAGACGGCTCACCGCTGGTAATTAATGATCCCGAACTTTTGTCGAAGCTCGTTTCAGGAACGGGTACAAATACCTCGTTTGCCACTATTGAGACAAGGGGAGACCACTGGCTTTTTTCCGTGCCGCTTAAGGATGTCCGTATCGGCGGCATCCGCTATATCGGTGTTGTTCTTGCTGTCAGTGCTGAAACTTACGCTGATGCTGCGACGATCACGCTTTACAATCATCTCGGTGAAAGCCTTGTAGTGGCGGAAGACGGCACCATCAAACTGCGTCCTTCCGATTCTACGGTCAGGAGTTCTTTCGACGGCTATAATCTGCTGAAGACACTGGAACGCAGCAGTATGACAAAGAATCAGCGTGAGGCTCTGGCCGATGCGCTGGCCAGGCGGCAGGAGTATGACGTAACCTGCGAACTTGATGAGGTGACGTGGATTATCCACAGCGTTCCGTCTGAAGGCGGACGCAATATTGTTGTGGCAGTACCGATTTCATTAACGGCCCAGGAAACTTATCGCGGCATGTCCGGGACGCTTCTTACTGCCGCATTCGTGCTGGCTGCGCTCTGCGCTCTCTTTCTTTACAATTTTGCGTTCATGCTGCGTAAAAACCAGCAGATCCAGCTGGAAACGGCGCGGGCCAAATCAAAGAGCGATTTTCTCGGTAAAATGTCGCATGATATCCGTACACCTCTTAATGCCATTGTGGGAATGCATGAACTGGCACTGCAGTCCATTGATGACAAAGAAGCTGTACGGGACTGTTTGATCAAGGCGAAAAAATCAGGCGAATACCTGGTCTCTGTCATCAATGATGTACTGGACATGAGCCGTATTGAGAGCGGAAAGATGACTCTTGCGCATCAGCAGTTCGACCTTCCCGGGATACTGGAAGACGTGATACAGATTGAGTCGCAGGCCGCTGCCGAAAAAAGCCTGTCGCTTACACTGGAAACCGGTTCGCCGATTGAAACGGATTTCGTCGGTGATGAGCAGAGGCTTCGTCAGTGCGTGATGAATCTTGTAAATAACGCAGTAAAATTCACGCCGTCCGGCGGTCGTGTGACGGTGTCCTGCACCGCGGAACCGGTCGGAGAAGGGCGTGCTTCAGTTCGGATTTCTGTAAGAGATACCGGCATCGGTATGAGTGAAGAATTTATGTGCAAACTCTTCAAGCCCTTTGAGCAGGAACGCAGTTCTTTGATCAGCGCCACGGCCGGCAGCGGGCTCGGTCTTTCGATTGTCCATGAATTTGTGACACTGATGGGCGGGACAGTCACAGCGGTCAGCCGTCAGGGGGAAGGCAGTACCTTTACAATCAGGCTTTCTCTTGAGACTGCGCTTAAGAAGAAACCTGAGATAACTGTTTCAGACGATGAATTTCGGGAAAAAATACGGGGAAAGAATGTTCTGCTGGTTGAAGATAACGTGATAAACAGGCAGATCCTGTCGATGCTTCTTTCCAAACTTGCGCTTTCGGTAGATGAGGCGGAGAACGGAAAGATTGCAGTAGATAAATTTGCCGGTTCACCTCCAGGTAACTATTCTATTATTCTTATGGATATTATGATGCCGGTTATGGGCGGCCTTGAAGCCGCCGCAGCTATCCGGAAACTTGACCGTCCGGATGCCGGGACGGTTCCCATTGTGGCGCTGTCGGCCAATGCCTTTGAGGAGGACGCGAAAAAATCCATAGACGCCGGTATGCAGATGCATCTTGCAAAGCCGGTGGATATTGATGCGCTGAAAAGCGTGCTTAAAAAATACATTGTTTGAGGAGGTCTGTACAATGAAGAAAAGAGGTATTCCGGCAGTGCTGCTTGCCATTCTTATGACTTTAAGCGCCTGCGGAGCTGAAAACCCTTATACGCCGTCTGATGATATTATCACCTATAAGCCTGTCGATTCGACTAAGACAGCAATCACTGTCGGCAGATACACCGCTGCCAATACGGATGAACTGGAGACAGCACTGGAGGCAAAGTTTCCAAAGGTCGATTTCGTATTCACGGATCCGGACGCCGGGGATAACGATGTCGCTTATATGAAGCTTTTATCCGATGGCGGGAAGATGGAAGACATCCAGTTCTGCATGCACGTCATCGGGTCGGAAAATGACTTTCTATACGATCTGTCCGGCGAAAATTTCACAGGAGCATTCAATCTTTCAACGCTGGACTCTATGAGCGTGGGAGGAAAGCTTTATCAAATTCCGGTGTCCAACACGGTGATGGGGATTGCTTACAACAAATCCCTGTTTGAACGCAACGGCTGGAAAATTCCCGAAAATCTGGATGAATTTTACGCGCTTTGCGATACTATTCAGGCTGCGGGGATACGGCCGTTCGTTCCCTGCCTCAAATATTACACTGTCAATGAGTCCGTTGCCTTCGGACTCAGCTTCGGCGACGTTTTTTCAAGTGCCGCAAATCAGGTCAAATACCACAGTTTTTACAGCGGCGAGACATCCTGCAAGGGACTGTTGGAGCCGTCTTTTCAGGCGGTGAAAAATCTTTACGACAGGGGCTATATTACTGAGGATGATTACTCTTCCAGTGCTACTGAGCTAAGACAGGAGCTTTATGCAGGAAAGGTTGCCATGATGCCCAGTAATGTAAGCATTTATACTTTTGTCAGGGATGAAAAACCGACCGATGAGATCGGTTTTATCGGCTATCCTACGAAAACGTCGGGACAGCACTGGATGCAGATGGTGCCGGGCAACCTGCTCTCGGTTTCTGCGGCATCCATGCAGAATCAGAAAAAGAAGCAGATTATTCTGGATGTACTGGAGTATCTGACGACGGAGGAAGGACAGACCGTTCTGCTGGATTGTTTCCCGGGTGTCAGCGGTCTCAAAGATTATGTACAGGAGACGGAAGAAACTTATGGGGAAGCCGGAGACTGCATCAGGAACGGACGGATCTTTTTCGCTGATTACTATGCGTCGAACGATTTTGTCCCTACCTGGGAGAAATACGTCACGGGCCGGATGTCGCTTGAAGATTTCACAGCTGCAAATGATGCGGCGAAACCGGCGGAGTATCTAAGCGCACTGGACGAAACGCCCATCGGTACTGCATCGGAAGATTTTACGGTACTGGACACGAGCCTTTTTATTGCCGACGCCATGCGCAAGGCGGCCGGATCAGAGA
This sequence comes from Lachnospiraceae bacterium UBA1066, assembly GCA_002316215.1. Lineage (GTDB taxonomy): Bacteria > Bacillota > Clostridia > Lachnospirales > Lachnospiraceae > Chordicoccus. The sequence continues at coordinate 6,310 of DCDB01000212.1, forward strand.
TTGCGCTCATTCTGAACGGAAGCTTTTATACCGGCAATCTGGCGCGTATTTTCAAGGGGGATATATGTCTGCCCAACCGTTTCACACTGAAAAGCGTCGGTTCAAAGGATTATCTGACAACCTATGAGATTACCGGCGCGAATCTCAAAAAGCTCATGGAGCATCCTGTCATCAAGGGCGGGGAGGTTAATGCCCTGTATGCCTGCTCCGGGCTGAAGGTCAAATACGCCCCCTGGGCGTCGGCCGATGCCAATGTGCAAAGCCTCACGCTCGCCGACGGCACGGCGATCGATGATACTGCATCTTATACTGTCGCAGCCTGGGCAGGAACGATAGACGGGAGTTACATTTCCTCGAAGATTCAGGAATTTCCGGATGCAGGTATGAACAGGGATCTGGTTACGGCGGCAATTGAGGAGGCCGGAACGATTTCACCGGCGCACGACGGGCGGGTTACGCTGGTCTGGAACTGAGTGCAGACATCTTGGTACTGCCTGGAGCTTTCATTTGTATTGGATGATGCGGATGTTAGAAGTTTTTCCTGCAGACAGTTAACTTTCGATGTCTGTATAATCAGATTGTATCAGCATGAAAATGAGAACGGGACAATATGAAAAGAAATGTAAAAGTCGGCAGGACAATTGCATTTTTTCCAGCTATTGTTATAATGGCAGTTCTTGCCTTAATGACAGCGGTTTGTGCTGTCGGGGTACATGCGGAAGAACAGGAAACCCGCCGGACGGTCAAAGTAGCGGTTCTCAATGATTCGATCTACGCGGATCAGGATGAAAACGGAAACTGGAGCGGCATTGATGTCGAGCGCATGATTGATATTTCCCAGAAAGCGGGATTTGATGTGGAATTTATTGATTCCAGCGCCGACCCGGATTTTATGGGAAATCTTGATAACGGAACCTATGATATTGTGGCGGATGTGGCGATTACACCGGAGAGGGAAGAGCAGTATTTATTTACCGACGAGGAGATGGGGACAAACAACAGCACTCTGACTGTAAGAACCGATGACAACCGCTGGGATTATGGAAATATCGAGCAGATTTCCGAAATGAAAATTGGGGTAGTCAGCACCTACTCCAATAATGCGGAATTTCGTTCCTGGTGCCAAAAACATGATGTCTCTCCTGAAATAACGGAATATAAAACAATCACGGATATGACGGATGCCCTGCGAAACGGAGAGCTCGACGGGGAGGTCATAAGTGTGGTCGGCGGAGAAGATTATTCGGAGCAATACCGTACAATCCTGAAATTCCTTCAGGAGCCGTATGCTTTTGCTTTCCGCAAAGATGATATAGAACTGAAAAACGAGGTGGATGCCGCGGTTGCGCTGATACTTTCCGGGGATGCCGAATATTTTACGGAACTGAAGAATAAATATGAGACGCAGTTTAAAAGCAATATACTTCCTTTTTCTTCGTCCGAAAAACAATATATAGCCGATCATCCGGTGATGAAAATCGCTGTTGTTGAAAATGAAATGCCGTATTATAAGAAAAACGCCGATGGTTCGGATGACGGCATTATTCCGGATTACTATGGGCGGCTGTCCGAATGGACGGGGCTTAAATTCAGTTACGCCACTTACGCAACCTATGATGAAGCAGTAGAATCCGTTCAGAATAATGAGAACGATATTCTCGGCATTTACGGGAACGGGCTCATTAGCGCTAACCGGGATAAGTTATCGCTGACAGACAGAATCTCCAGTATCACCTGCATTTTACTTACGAATCCGGGAGGGGATATCACCGGAAAGCAGAGGCTTGCAACTGCAGCTACCATTTCGGAAGCTCTGAAGCCCGGGATCGCCAGGATTTTTCCTGATTCCACAATGACGGAATATGCCGATACGCAGGCCTGCTTTGACGCTGTCAAAAGCCAAGAGGCGGACGCCGTGCTCGCGGGTCTTTACAGCACTACCTGGCTGACCAACCAGATGAATTCCACTACTTACAGCATTATCCCGATTTCCGGAATCAGCTATGACCTTTGTGCTGCCGTCCGGAAAGATGATCAGATGCTGTGCTCCATCCTGAACAAAGGAATTGCCGCGACGAAAGGTGATTTCATCGGAATCGCGACAAAGGACACATTGCCGGAAGATGATCTCAGAACCACGATTTCCAGGATCCCGCCGGGCATCATCGTTTCCGTCGTCAGTGTCCTTCTTGTCCTGGTTATCGGTCTTACATGGGCGATTATTATGCTTGGAAAGCGGCAGAAGGAACGTACTGCCGTTCTGGCAGCGCAGGCAGAGACAGAGAAACAGAAACTTCTGGTGGCGGAAATAGAAAAGAATACGGACGACCGGAACCGTTTCTTTGCAAATATCAGTCATGATATGCGTACGCCGCTTAACGCAGTTCTCGGCTTTGCGTCGCTGGCGCAAAAAGACGATATCACGGAAGAAACCAGAAAAGAATACATTTCAAAAATACAGATGTCCGGAAGTCTTCTGCTGGAACTGATCAACGACACACTGACGCTTTCAAAAGCGAACAGCGGAAAACTGGAGCTGACTCCGGAGCCTGTCCGTGCAAAAGAACTTTTTGAATCGATCATCATTCCCATCCGTCAGACAGCCGAAAAGAAAGGGGTGTTTTTTACGGCGGATTTTACGGGTGCCGCAGATCGCATCATCTTAGTCGATAGGCTGAATTTCCAGAAAATTCTGCTGAATCTTCTGTCAAATGCCGTCAAATTCACGCCGGAAGGCGGCCATGTGAGCATATGCTTTTACGATGAACCGCAGAAAACTTCCGGTGCGGAGCCTGCCATGCATTATGAGCCGGAACAAGGATCCGG
>DCDB01000040.1:0-234 GCA_002316215.1 Lachnospiraceae bacterium UBA1066
TGCCGCTTCCGCCGTAGGACGCACTGCCGTTTCCGCAGTAGGGCGCACTGCCGTTTCCGCCGTAGGATGAATTACTGCCCCCGGTGTAGGTTGTATTCCCCGTTCCGCCGTAAACATTATTACTGTTTCCGCTATAGGAAGTGTTCGCATTTCCGCCGTAGGCATTACTGCTGTTTCCAAAGGCCTGGCGCTCATCTTCCGTGCCATTGGGATCGTAGCCGCTTTTTGCCGTAT
>DCDB01000040.1:354-26410 GCA_002316215.1 Lachnospiraceae bacterium UBA1066
TTTGCCGTATTCGCTGTGTTTGCCGCTCCAGAAGCATCTGCAGTATACCAGTCATAGCCTGCATTAGACGCGCCGGAATCCGAATTTCCATAGTCCGAAGATCCGGCATTGCTGCCTAAAGTCCCGTCCGCATTCGGAGTGTTCCCACTGTTAAAATTCTCGTCCATATTTCTATAACCCCTTTCACAAAATTCCTATAATGCTACTTAAGAGAATAAAGCCCAAATGTGTAGAAAGTGTGATAACGTCCAAAAAAAACAATAAACCGTATTGTAAAAAGAACAGGTGCGGCATTTTGCCAGTCATCTGTTCTTTTCATTAGGTTTCTTTATCTTTATTTCCGAATCAGGATGGCTCCCCGGCTCACTTTTATTCTACCGTAACGGATTTTGCAAGGTTCCTTGGCTTGTCCACATCAAGTCCTTTGCCGAGAGAAATATAATATGCAAAAAGCTGCAGCGGAATAATGGCAAGGGAGCAGGTAAAATATCTGCATGTCTTCGGAATATACAGCACATACTGTGCGCTCTTTTCCACTTCCGTATGCTCCGTATTCGTTATCGCCATTACAAATGCGCCGCGTGTAATTACCTCCTGCATATTCGAGATCATCTTCGGTACAAGAACATCCTGCGTCAGAACCGCCACAACGAGCGTACCATCCTCAACCAGGGAAATCGGACCATGTTTTAGCTCACCTGCTGCATAAGCGTCGGAGAAAATATAGGATATCTCTTTCAGCTTGAGGGAAGCTTCAAGGGAAACAGCATAATCAAGCCCCCGTCCTATGAAAAAGACATCCTTGGCCGCAATATAACGGTTTGCGAATTTCTGGATCTTTTCCTTTCCCGCAAGCAGCATCTCAATCTGCGCCGGAAGCTCCTTCATTTCGCGAATATAACCGCTCATCTCCTCACGGGATATCATTCCCCTTACAAAAGCAAATTTCACGGCAAGAAGGTAGTGCGCAATCAGCTGCGTGCTGTAAGCTTTTGTCGATGCCACTGCGATTTCCGGCCCGGCCCAGGTATAGATGACGTGATCCGCCTCTCTGGCGATTGAGCTTCCGACGACATTTACGATTCCGAGCGTGCGGAGTCCCCTCTCCTTTGCAAGGCGCAGGGCGGCCAGCGAATCTGCTGTTTCTCCCGACTGGCTCACGACAATTACCATTGTGCCCGCATTGCAGATCGGATTGCGGTAACGGAATTCTGATGCAAGATCTACCTCCACCGGAATGCGCGCAAGGTCTTCGAAAATGTATTTCGCGGCAACACCCGTATGGTACGCGGTTCCGCAGGCAACAATGTAGATCCTGTCGATACGGCGTATTTCCTCATCCGTCATCCCCAGCTCTTCGATGACGATATTATCATCCTTAATGCGGGGGTTCATCGTATCCTTGATGGCCTTCGGCTGATCATAGATTTCCTTCAGCATGAAATATTCATAGCCGCCTTTTTCGGCTGCGCTGATATCCCATTCCACCTTCTTGCATTCCTTGGAGACTTCCTCAAGATCCGTATTATAAAAACGGACATTCTCCTTTGAAATCGAGACAAGTTCTTCATTTTCAACATAAAAAACATCTCTTGTATATCTTAAGATAGCCGGAACATCAGAAGCCACATAATTTTCTCCGCTGCCTTTTCCGATAACCATGGGGCTGTCTTTTCTGGCGGCATAAATATGGCTCGGATGATCCTTAAACAGGATAGCAAGTGCATAAGAGCCTTCGACCCGCTGCATAACGGTCGCAATCGCTTTTAGGGCATCCCCTTTATAATAATAGTCAAGGAGATGGGCGACGACTTCCGTATCTGTATCGGAATTAAACACATACCCCTTTCCTTCCAGTTTTTTCCTGAGTTTCAGATAATTTTCAATTATTCCGTTATGGACAACTGCAATTGTCTCATCCGAGTTCATGTGGGGATGGGCATTTCTTACAGACGGTATCCCGTGTGTAGCCCAGCGGGTGTGCCCGATGCCGCAAGTCCCCTTAAGTGTATTTCCTCCCTCGGTCTCGTCGTACAGAACCCTGAGCTTTCCGAGTGCTTTGTGTGTGTTTATCTTTTCCCCGTCAAAAACAGCAATTCCTGCCGAATCATATCCTCTGTACTCCAGCTTCGAAAGGCCGTCCAGAAGGATCGGACCCGCCTGTTCTTCACCAATATAGCCCACTATTCCGCACATATTACTCCTCCTCATCTGTTTCTTCAGGATTTTGATAATCCCAGAATTCTTTATTCAGGCTGCACGCACGAACAATGCTTTTAGGCAGATGCCTGTACGCACGCCCCATTTTAAACCCCAAGAGTTTAAAAAAGCTCTGTGCATAAAGCTGGGGAATCAGATACCCCCTTCCCACGCTCCGAAGATACCGCGATGTTTCATGAACAAGTTTTCTTCCCTCACCCTCCGACCGGATGCCCTTAAATATCTCCGGATGCATAGCCTGTGACACACCATTATCAAAATTTCTGTGGAATTGCTGAATGTTTGTATAGTTATGTGAATGAATGACCTTAGCTTCCGGGACATAGGCAGCTGCGTAACCAAGTTTCAGCGCTTTTCCGGTAAAAATCATATCCTCATTGAAAATGCAGGGACGCGGAAAGCCTCCGAGTTCCCGCAGCGTCTCATGGCTGTAGGCCGCACATACATTTGAACAGAAAAAAGTCTTTATACCGTACTCGTCCAGATCTTCAATCGTCCGTATACATCCCTTTTCCGGATAGTTGAAGTTCCTTATGCAGCCTTCAATAATATGGCAGTGCTCATTCGGGATCTGACGCGCATAAGCAATCTTTACCATCGGCCGGCGAAAAGCCAAAATCAGGTTCCTTACCATTTTCCGGTCGTAAGGCACGGCATCCTGCGTCATATAGATGAGGATATCCGCATCAGAAAATCCGGCTCCCATATTTCTTGAAGCTCCGTGATCAAAGCCGGATTTCGGGATATGAAAGACCTCTACATTCGGGATATCCTTTGAAATCTCCGGATCCCAGTATTTTTCTTCTGTATTTATTATTAAAATATGCCCCACTGGATAATCCTGGCCGGAAATCTTAAAAAGGACTTCCCGAAGGGACGGCTGCGGCCGGTAGGTCGGGATAATTATATCAACTGTCAAACGTTTCATCTTTCTCCGCTCCGTAAGAAAACCACAGACAATATTTTCTGTTGAAAAAGTACCATCTTCTTCATGCACCTATGCAGAAAAGATGGTACTTGTCATCATTGCAGGCTTTATATACTGCGGCTGTTATTTTACAACATCCGCTTCACCGCCGGAATCCTTGATAACGCTGTTTGCAATAGCCGAATCCCGGGATTTTTCAGTATATCCGGAAACATCGGAAATTTCTTTACTGTACTCCGCTACTTTATCGGAAACCTGATAATTGTCGTCATCAAAAAGGAATTTATGAAGTTCTACCACATTATCCGACAGCGTCACCGGGATAACAGCATCCAGATCCCCGATATTGTCTTCAATATGTTCAAAAGGAAAGCCGCTGGTATATTCAATATTGTAATTGAACATCTGGCTTGCCATCTTAATAATCTGCGCACTGGAAAAAGATGTCTTGCACATCGGAAAAACGTCGGTAATCACCGATTGTATTGCCGAAATCCCCTGAGTCTTGGCTTTCTCAACGATTTTCTCAATAACAAGACGCTGGCGCTGCGTACGCTTCGGATCATTTCCGGCAGTATACCGGATACGGGCATAGGATACAGCCTGAACTCCGTTGAGATCATATGTCGCCGGCTCTTCTGAAGGCACGAGCTTCGTGTAGGTTCCGCCGGTAACCTTGGCGGTCTCCACACAGTAGTTATTAAGATGCACCACCTCTTCCTTTGTCATGTAAACGGTTATGCCTCCCAGATCATCTACCAGCTTGGCGACTGCAGAAAAGTCCACGACGACATAATCCGTAATGTTCAGGTCGAGATTCGCGTTCAGCATGGAAAGAAGCTGTTTTGCACTGCCGTTGCAATAGGCGGCATTGGCCTTTTCGAACTTCCAGTTCTCCGGATCGATATTAAGATACGTGTCCCTGTAAAGAGAGACCATCCGGACACCCATTGTATCATTGTTGATACTCGCAATGATCATAGTGTCGCTGTTGGCATAATCAATATCCTTGCTGTCACGCGTATCGATGCCGACTAGGGCAATATTGGTATACCCCTGCAGCCTTTCATCCTGCGTGACAATGGAGTTTATAACGACATCATCCGTATTTGCATTAGGATCGGAATCCGCCGTCGGCGTGCTGGTTCCTATATTTCGGATGCCTTCATTCAGTTTTGCATAAACAAATACGCCGACAACCAAAACCGCCAGAATGACGATTTCAACAATAAAAAGAAGCAGGCTTCCCCTTTTTTTCTTCTTTCTGCTGTTATTATGTTTTGCCATAATAATACCCCTTGTAATGCCTCAATAGGCATTCTTATTTACAAATCCCCTGAAAATTGTCAGAAACAAAATCTTAAAATCCAAACTGAGGGTCCAGTTTTCGATATAGTACAGATCATAGTCGATTCTCTTCCTGATAGAAGTGTCCCCCCTGAAGCCATGGATCTGCGCCCATCCCGTCATACCGGGTCTCACCTGATGCTTTACCATATAGCGCGGTATTTCTTCCTGAAATTTTTCTACAAAAAACGGTCTTTCCGGTCTCGGCCCGACAAGCGACATATCCCCTTTAAGAACATTAAAAAGCTGGGGAAGCTCATCGATACTGGTCTTTCTCATGATACGGCCCACACCGGTAACACGCGGGTCGTCTCTTACCGTCCACTGACGGTTTTCCACTTTCTCATCCTGAACAACCATGGATCTGAACTTGTACATCATAAACGGCTGGTTCCGCAGCCCGACTCTTTCCTGCTTGAAGATCAGCGGCCCCTTGGAAGTCATTTTTATTATAACTGAAAACACAAGCATTACCGGCGAACAGAGGATAATCGCAAATATACTCCCGATAATATCCATCAGTCTTTTAACAGCAGCCGGGAAGGTATTGGAAAGGGGCACATACCGGATATTGATGACCGGAAGCCCGAGAATGTCTTCGGTATAGGGCTTAGTCGGAATGATATTGTTATAATCCGGTATAAACTTTGTGTGCACTCCCGACTTCTCACAGAGCGATACGATCTCTTCCAGCCTGAAGTATTCCGACAGACCGAGGGTTATCGCTATCTCATCCAGATGATTCTCCGGAAGGATAATCATCAGGTTGTCAATCCGCCCCAGGACCTTGATGCCTTTGTACACCGTACCGGCCTCAATACGATCATCCAGGATGCCCCGGATATTATATCCCCACTGAGGATTGAGGACAACCCGGTCAATGTACTCTTCCGCAGCACGGCTGTAACCAACCAGCAGGACATTTCTCTGGTTCAGGCCGCTCTTGCGCAGCTTCTTCAGAATGCTTCGGACACCGAACCTGGCCCCTATATCCAGAATAATGTTCAGCCCGAAGAAAATGAAAATCATTCCTCTTGACCACTCCCGCTGTCTCAGGAGCTGCAGAAGCGCCAGGAAAATCAGCAGTGCGATAATATTTGCCTGCATAATCGAAGAAATTTCCTGGCGGCGTCCTTTAACTCTGTTTGCTGAATAAAGATTGCAGGCAGAATAAAGAACCAGCATGATCGGTACAATCGCCAAAAGTGCCGTCATATAGACCGGATAGGGAACCGATTCGAAAATCATGGAAAAAACATGCGTGCGGAATCGGATAAACCAGGCCAGCCAATAAGTCAGGGCGATAATAACGGCATCCATGACGGCTAAAAGTCGGTTGAAATATTTTTGGTTTTCTTCAATCAATCCTCTTCACCTTTATGGGTTCCTGCGCCTTTCAAACGTCTACTATACTATAACGAAAGTATTTGCGCAAGTTTTCTTTAATTTCGAATTCTTAAAAAAGCCTGAACACACATTAATTTCGTTCATTTCTCAGCCTCTGCGGCTGAATCTTCTTATAACATTAATCCAGAGTTCAGCCTGGATCTGCACGTAAGAAGCCATATGTTCTTTCCGGAAAGGCACCTTTTTTCCCTCAACGCGTCCCTTTTCACAAAGCAGAAACCCCTGCCTGATTCCCTGAATATACTCTTTTCCGAACCCTTTTAGTATAAAAAAAGCCGCTTTGATAAGAAAACCGGGTATGAGAAAAGGCAGATTCAGAATAATCTGAGGGCCGGGCATATTCTTATAAATAAGATAGATGCTGTTCCGTGAAGTATTGAGTACTTTGAAAAAATTGTAAATTGAACCGCTTGAGGCCGAACCTACATGAAGGACATGGGCTCTTGGTGCAAAAACATTAATATAACCGTATATTCTGGCGCGCCATCCGATATCCGTATCTTCCAGATAGGCAAAGTGATTCTCATCAAACATGCCGATCTTCTTTATCAGGCTCATTCTGTAAATGGCGGCGCCTGCGCAGGAAGAAAAGATCTTCTTTGGCCTTCGGTACTCTTCCGCCGAACGGCCTTTCCCCCCTGCAAATGCCCAGCCAAGGGCGCAGTAATAATCTCCGGCGTCGTCAATAGCATTCGGATTTTCCATCTTCAGCATCTTGGCCTGACAGGAAAAAATCCTTTCGTTCTTCTTCATGACACGAACCATTTCAGCCGTAAAATCAGGATCAGCCCAGGTGTCATTATTAAGAAGAATCACGAATTCTTCATCCTGTGACGCCCGTATGCCGGCGTTCACCGCGCCGCAGAAGCCCGTGTTTTCCGTAAAACGGATAAGCCTGACTTCCGGAAATTCCCGTGCAATAGCCTCCGGACTTCCATCCGTTGAACCGTTGTCAACCACAATGATACGGTCAGGCGGAAGCGTCTGGTTCCTTAAGGAATCCAGGCACTTTTTATAATACCCGGCTCCGTTATAATTAGGTATAACAATTGACGTTCCCTGGGCCATCTCTATTTCTTCTTCCCTTTATACGCGCAGTGAATAATTCCACTTTTTCAGTGACAGATTCTTGTTATAATTCGGATCCCCGTTTTTCAGTATATCTGTCCATTCCGAACGCATATACTCGATTTCATTCTGGAATCGCCTGATCTTTTCCGGAGAATCTTCAGGCCCGCGTGTCCTCGATTCGTCGTGATACAATTCCGCGTATGGATCATAGACTACGCGGTAGCCGCATTTTCCGATTTTAAGACAGAGATCAACATCATTAAATGCAACGGCAAGCCGTTCCGAAAAGCCTCCCGCTTTTTCAAATGCCTCGCGTTTAACGAGCATACAGGCAGCCGTAACGGCGCTCATATCCTGCATAAGGCTTGCTTTGTGCATATACCCGCTCCGCTGTTTCGGAAGATCCGTAAACATGGCGCCGGCTATGCCTCCCATACCGACTACGATGCCCGCATGCTGAATATGCTTATTCGGATAGTAAAGCTTTGCCCCGACAGCCCCGACGTCTTCTCTTTGGCAGACAGAAAGCATTTCCGTAAGCCAGCCGTCGGAAATCGTACCACGGACATCATTATTCAGGAACAAAAGATACCTGCCGCCGGCATATTTCACTCCGTAATTATTGATAGCGGAATAATTAAACTCTTTTTTCCATCTTACCAGATGGATATGTTCATTTTGTGAAAGCTGCCGGTAATATTCAAAAGTGCTGCGCTCCGTGCTGTTATTTTCAACGATGACGACTTCGATATTCTTATAGGAAGCGTTAAAAAGAGCATCCAGACACTCTTTCAGCGTTTCCGCAGAATCCTTGTTCGGTATAATGACGGACACTAAAGGTTCTTCTGTCAGTGCGTATTTCACACGGTAGAAACCGAAATCCGGAAGAAGCTCGACATCTCCCTTTACGCCGGCTCTTTTAAGACTGCCTTCAATTGCTCTCTTTCCCGCCTCATAGGCATACTGCTTGCTCATGGGATTATCCGCTGTCGACTCTTCATGCGTACGCCAGTGATACAGGATCTCCGGTACATGGCAGATTTTCTGCGCCTTTTCCGTACACCGGAATATAAAGTCATAGTCCTGGGCTCCATTCATTTCTCTTCTGAATCTTCCGGCTTCTTCGGCAAGACTCTTTTTTACGACGAGGAAATGAGTGATGTAGTTATTCGAGCGCAAAAGATCCAGATTGAAATCCGGCTTAAAATGCGGCTGAAAATGCTTTCCGCCGTCTGCCGTAATCTTATCTTCGTCCGAATAAATAAGATCAGCGCCCTGCGAAAGAACAGCCTGCACATTCTTAAAAAGCGCCTGCGGCGCCAGCAGATCGTCATGGTCCAGAAAAGCGATATAGCTTCCGGCAGCCATATCCATTGCCGCATTTGTATTTTCAGCAATCCCCGCATTTACTTCCAGCTTCTTATAATGAATTCTCGGATCAGCTGCGCTGAAAGCCAATGCGGACGCCTCGACCGAAAAGCCGCTGTCTCCGGCATCCGGCTCTCCGGACGCATCGGCAATGCACAGTTCCCAGTTCCCGTAGGTCTGATCCTGCACCGACTGTATCATTTCCCTGAAATATTTTTCCGGTGTCCGAAACGCAGGAACCAGAATGGATATCAGAGGGCCTTCCCTTAATGCGGTGCGTCTTTCCCTGGAAAGCTCCTCTTCCTTCGGAGCGTGTTCCCTGTACCATGATTCATAAGGGATTTCTTCCGGCTCAAGACGATCCTGGAGATGATTTATAAATTCTTTCGGGCCGAAATGCTTCAGATACCGGTAAGCCTTAAGCACTTTGTAAGGAGTGATCGGCTGCATTCTTCTTCCTCCTGATTTTTCCGATTCCAAGAAAAACAATAAAAAGGCCCAACGAAAAAGCACTGATGGCGGCGCCCTTCACCAGTCCCGGACATAAATAGGAAACCGTAACGGTATGCTCGCCTTTTCCCACGCGCACTGCCGTAAAGCCTTCATCCGCCTTTAAAAGTTCCTGACGGACTCCGTCGATTGAAACAGACCAGCCGTGCTCATATGGGATCGCCAAAAAGAGTATCCCGTCCTGCGGTGCCGACACCGTTCCTTCGATCCTGTCGTCCTTTCCGCTGTCCTTAAGAGAAATGGCTGCTTCTTCGTCCCTTTGCGAAAAGGCCATTGTAACTGTCGGCGTATAACCGTCACTGTCCGTTCCGTAAGTCGCCGAAACCGCTGCCTCATCGTAAAATGAAGCAATATTCGTAACGGATGTATTCCTGTAAAGGGTGACGCTCCCGAACTGCTTATAGGTTTCAAAACCCGGAATCCCCGCATCCGCAGTCTTCGCAAGAACATATTTTATGCCCGTAAGATCCGATTGTTCCTCATTAACACATCCCAGGACATAAACATAATGGTTATAATCATTGTAGAGAAGATCCGGCCAGTCGTGCAGAACATAATTCTGGATATTGCGGTTCTGGGTCGAATTATAGGTACTGACCGGATGGTAGCCCTGCACCAGGGAATCCATGGATATTGTGGCTCCGTAGGTTTTCTCCGTCCGGTAATATTCACTGTCCGATGATTTAAGAAAATCAAGGGCCTCTTCCGTATCCTCATCATAAAGCGATGAGAAATATTCTCCTCCCTTTAAAACCGTATCCCGGTTATAAAATGAACTGAAAGAGTCAACCGTGATATTCAAAACAAGCACAGCGGTAAGCGCCGGAAGAAGCCATTTCGAAAAAGAGAACTCTTTTTTCCCTGACTTAAAGAACAAAATAAGACACATTGCGCAGCCGCCTGCAATATGGGCGGCAGGAACAAATTTATGATTCGGCATAATCGCTGCCGGTGTAAAAAAATAATAACTGTAAACTGCCAGGAAAAGGACAAGGGAAATAATAATTGCCGGAACCGAAACCGCTCCCCTGCGGAAATTCATGTCGAGCGCAGCAGCAGAAACAAGGGCAAAGTATGGCGTAAAAAGAAACATATAACGTGAAAAAGGAGCCGTCATACCGTTCATGATGGTGCCGACCGTCGTCGAACAGGCCGCTGCAGTGAAAAAAGCAAAAATCAGATACTGAAGGATCTTATTGCGCAGCGGAGTTTTCATCTTGGGAATAAGGAAAAGGTACTGCAGAAGCAGGATAATAAAAAGCGTCGAAAAAAAGAGACACGGATCCTCGTAGTAATTCAGCACTCCGTTATAATCCGTAACTCCCCGTGCGGTTCCCGAAAAAAGCCTTCCGAAAAGTACCGCATAGTACGAAGGAGTATAAACCTTGCCGAACAGCTTATAGACCAGGGTTTCATTGGACGCAAGACGTGACGAAACACTCAGGATAGCGGAAATACTCGGAAGCAAGGTAATAAAACCGAGTCCCACGCCCAGTCCGAGCGGCCAGGCCAGTCTGAAGACATCAAAGACATATTTCTTAAAAGAAACAAGTTTCCGCATGAAAAAACGTACAACGACATACAAAGCGCAGAATGCCAGCGTCATGTAAGCAATATACATGCTGTTAAAAACAAGGATGAAAGTCATGACTGTAACGGCCGGCCACCTTCGCGCATCCCTTATGCATCGTTCGATCATTAAAAGTTCCAAAGCTACCAGCGTCGGTACAACGGCAAACTGATAATGCTGTCCCCATACGATCATAAAACCGCTGAAAGCATACATATAAGAAACCATGCACTTTATCTTTTCATCGAAAGGAAAGACAGAAAGATAAAGATAGCAGGCAATTCCCGCAGCAATGATTTCTGCAATATAAAGCCACACCAGCAGGTATGGAAAGGACGGAAGACCGACCGCTGCCCCGAGGAAATAAAGGATAATCAAAGCGGGATTCGTCATATTCAGCATATTCATATTGACGCCGAAGCCGTTGTCCGCATCCCAAAGGGTAAAGTCCCCTTCGGTAATCTTGCGGATAATAGCGGAATACTGGGAAAGATACTGCTGTACCGTATCCGATCCGATATCGTAAAAAGCAAGAATCTTATTTCCGAAAATATACTGATAAAAAACAGCGATACAAGTTGCTCCTATCACCGCTGATAGGAGCAATATGGACTTGCGTTTTAAGTTGACAAGACGCACCCTGTTCAAGCCTCTCCTTCTTCTTTTAAAATCTTCACATAGCGGCTTAAAGCATCTTCCCACGAAGGAAGCGGAGCAAAGCCCTCTTCTGCAATTTTTGAGCGGTCCATGCGGCTGTTATAAGGACGCTTTGCTTTTGCACCGTATTCTTCAGAAGTCACTGGCTCAAGCGTGCATCCGGTAATACCGGCTTCCTTAAAAATGGCGACGGCAAAATCATACCAGGATATATAACCGCCTTCATTTGTCACATGGTAAATACCATATTTATCCGTCTTAATCATATCCACGACCAGCCTGGCCAGATCATAGGTATAAGTCGGGGTACCGATCTGGTCATTTACAACGCGCAGCCGGTCGTGCGTCTTTGCCAGCTTCAGCATGGTACGGATGAAGTTGTGGCCGTTAATCCCGAATACCCAGGCAATTCTCAGGATAAAAGATTTTTTCACATGGTCAAGAACGGCAATTTCGCCTTCCGCCTTCGTCTGTCCGTAAACATCCAGCGGATGCCGTTCATCCTCAGGCTCCCACGGACGCGTTCCGTTTCCGTCGAATACATAATCCGTCGAAAAATACATCATCGGTAGATCCAGTTCCTCGCAGACTTTCGCAATGTTCTCTGTCCCATAAGCATTGACCTTGCGGCAGAGATCTACGCATTCTTCCGCCTTGTCAACCGCGGTCCAGGCTGCACAGTGGATCACAGCCGAAACATCGGATTCTCTAATAACCCTGCCTACGCTGTCCGGATCCGTAATGTCCATCTCCTCGATATCGACGCCGATCCCGGTATCACCCCGTTTTGCAAGCTCTTCCATGACATCGTGACCGAGCTGCCCCTTGACACCCGTTACCAGTATCCTCATTTTCGCACTCCCTTCTCCTGCACTATTCTTATTTTATCCTATCCATTCATCATGCCCGGCATAACAGCTTCTCTTAGCCAAAGTACCGTACAGCCGTCGTATTAATCTGTATGTCGAAGCCTTTAACCGATAATTTTTCACAGCCGTTGTCATGCCATTATCAGATTCTCATAAGACAAAGTCCTGTGCCGCCGTCATCGCGGTCCGCATGTCATTTTCTTTCAAACGGGAACCCTGCGCAGCCGCAGGCACAGTCCGTATGTCAGTTTCTCTTAAGCGAGAAATCCTGCGTGACCATCGAAAGGTTCGGGTTGTAATACGGATCCCCGTCACGAAGGATCTCCGGCCAGTTTTTCCGGAAAGTATCGCATTCCCGCGTGAACCGCTGGATCTTTTCAGGCGTATTCTCAAGTCCTCTCGATTTCGACTCATAATGATACAGTTCCGCATACGGATTGTAAACGATCAGATATCCGGCTTTCCGTATTTTCATGCAGAAATCAATATCATTAAAGGCAACCGCAAGTTCCTCTGTGAAGCCGCCCACTTTGTCAAATGCACTCCTCTTTACCATCATGCAGGCCGCCGTCACCGCGCTTAAATCCTGCTGGCAGATAATGCGGTGCATATAGCCTGTCTCACCGCGCTTCTGATTGACAAAGGCATGCCCGGCAATTCCTCCCCAGCCGACGATAACACCCGCATGCTGAATCGTATTGTCTCCGTAATACAGTCTGGCGCCGACTGCTCCGACATCCGGTCTTAGGCAGAAGCCGAGAAGCTCTCCGATCACGTCCTCACTGATAAACTCCGTATCATTGTTAAGAAGGAACAGATACTCCCCGCGCGCTTCCTTCGCACCGAAATTATTGATGGCCGAATAATTAAAGCTGCCTTTATAATACACTATCCTGACGCGGCTGTCTTCATTTTTCAGCTTTTCGTAATAGGAAAAAGTCTCCTGTTCCGTACTGTTATTCTCAATAATAAGTATCTCAAGATCAGGATAAGCTTTGCTCTTCCTTATGGATGCAAGACACTTTTCAAGATCGCTCACATGATCCTTATTCGGTATCATAACCGTGACCGATGGTGTTTTATCCCAATTCCAGTGTGTTCTGTAAATTCCGGGGAATTCGCCCATTTCGACTGACGCAGGCCATCCCATCCGGTCGTAATGCGCCTGAATCGCGCGCTGTCCGGCTGTAAAGGCATAAGTCTTGCTTTCCGGATTCGCCGCAGTGCTTCCTTCGAAGAATCGCCAGTGATACAGAATTCTCGGAATATGGACGATATTCTTCGTTTTTTCCGTACATCTTAAAATAAAATCATAATCCTGTGCGCCGTCGTATTCCGGATTCAAAAGCCCGGTTTTTTCCAGAAGATCCCTGCGTACGACAAGAAGATGGCAGATGTAGTTCACGGAATTAAGGAGATCAGGATCAAAATCCGGCTTCAGATTCGGCTGCATGTACTTTTCTCCGACTCCGATTTTATCCTCGTCGCTGTATAAAAGCTCCGCTTCGGGATGTCTCTCAATCGCCATGGCATTCTCATAGAGAGCATCCGGTGTCAGAAGATCATCATGATCCGCAAAAACAATGTAATCTCCCTTAGCTTCTTTCAGGGCGGCATTCGTATTCTCTGAAATATGAAGCTGCTGACGGTTCTCAAGGACCCTGATGCGAGGATCTGAAGCCGCAAGCTTCGTTAGGGTCTTCTCAAGAGGCGAAGGATCTCCGCTCCCGTCCGACAGAATCAGCTCCCAGCCCGCATAGCTCTGCGCCTTCACGGAAGAAATCAGCTGCATAAGAAACGGCTCCGGTGTTTTATAAAGCGGTACGACAATCGAAAAAAGCGGCGCCGGGCTGAATTTTCTGGCTTTTTCCCTGGCCAGGGCCCTGTCTGTCGGCAGATGCTTCTTTATCCAGTCGGCATAGACGACCTGCTTCATGGCCGGATTAAACATTTTGTCATAGGTCTTCTGCATGAGGGCCGAAAAGCCGTTATATCTGAAGTATTCATTGCCCTTCTTAAGAAGATGGCCTGCCTTGCCGGCTTTTACCTCAAGAGGGGAAGTATGGTACACGCGCTCATATTCCCTGTCCCCGCATTTAAAGAAAACACGGATCCTGTTCTTCGGTACCGGCCGTATTTCAATATTGAAACCGCATTTCGGATCAATTGCATATTCATCAAAAAGGTCGACGACATCCAGCCTGTTATAGCGGTCAATATGACACGGAATTTCCTTACCGCCGCTGTCGGCCACCCGGATCTCTACGGGCGAAAGTCCGCACACCCAACCCTGGAGCCGCAAAAGCCCGTCTTTTTCACTGACAGAATAATCATCGACAAAAAGGCGGATGTCCTGCTGTTTTTCTGCAAGTTCCGCGGCACTTATCTCAAAGGAAAGCCGTTTTCCCTTATCCCCGGCAGAATATACCTTAAGCTTATGAAGTCCGGCCACATTCTCGGGCAGATGGAAAAGCACCACCGTCTCCGAGCCGCCGTAACGCTCGTCCACATTATCCGTAAATTTCTGCACTTCTGCCGGAAACGGCTTTCCGTCGAGAAAAGCCGTAAGCTCAGTTCTGGGCGCAAGCCAGCCCCGGAGGAAATACAGATTCTTCTCCGTCAGGGAATAGCGGTCATTTTTTACAAGAAAGCCATTATTCACTATCATCTTTTACTTCCTGCTCCGTTTTCTGGAGAACTGTATAATTTGGAGGTATCGTGCCTTTCAAAATGAAATCAGAAGTACAATAGTCCAGGTTCGGATTGAAATAAGGATCACCGTCCCTGTAGATTTCCGGCCACCGGGAGCGAAGCCTTTTCGCCTCCTCCAGCTGCCTGCTGTGCTTCTTAGGATTGTCCTCTTCCTCATCGGAACCCCTGGAAAGCGATTCATAATGATAAAGCATCGCCCATGAATTATAAACCACCAGAAGTCCCTTCTCCCGGACTTTCAGGCAGTAGTCAACATCATTATAAGCCACCTCATAGGCTTCATCCATTCCGCCGACTTCCTCATAGACCTTCCGCGGGGTCATCATGCAGGCCGCCGTTACCGCGCTTACATCCTGCGTTTTAGTGACACGGCCGAAATATCCGCCGCTTTCACGTTTTTCAAGGTGGCAGATATGACCGGCTATGCCCCCGATTCCTACAACAATTCCGCAGTGCTGAAGCTTATTATTCGGATAATAGAGACGTACGCCGCAGGCACCCACATCCGGTCTCTGGCAGAAGCCCAGCATTTCCTCAATCCATCTTTCGGTAATGACCTCGACGTCATTATTGAGGAAAAGGAGATACTCGCCCTTCGCGCTCTTCACGGCAAAATTATTGATCGCCGAATAATTAAATTCTCCCTTCCAGGTAACGACATGCACATTTTTATGTTCGTTCTGCAGCTTTTCATAAAAACGGAACGTTTCCGGCTCTTTGGAATTATTCTCGGCAATGATAATCTCGTAATTTTTATAGGTCGATTTCTGAAAAATCGAGGCGAGCGCCCTTTCCAGTACCTTGGAAAAATCCTTATTCGGAATGATAATGGAAACCAGAGGTTCGCCCTGTATTTCATAAACGGAGCGGTAGCTTCCGATGTCAGCCGCAAGAGACACTTTCGCCGGAATCCCGACGCGTCTGTAATGCGCCTCAATCGCCCTGCGCCCGTTTTCATACGCGTACATCTTGCTTTCCGGATTCCCTGCCGTCGAACTCTGATGGGCTCTCCAATGATATAGAATCATCGGCACATGAAGAACAGCCCTTGCTTTTTCGCAGCAGCGTAAAATGAAGTCATAGTCCTGGGCACCGTCATAATCGCTGTCCTCTCCCCCGACTTCGTCCACGATGCTTTTCCTGACGCAGAAAATATGCGTGATGTAGTTATTGCTTGTCAGAAGATCGGGATTGTAATCCGGCTTGAAATTCGGGCTGTAATAGACGCCCCCTGTCAGCATGGTCTTATCTTCGTCTGTATAAACCACGTCTCCTTCCGGATTTTTATTCAGCGCCTTCACGATCTCATATACGGCATTTTTTTCAAGCGTATCGTCATGGTCTGAAAGAAGCAGGAAATCACCGTGTGCCATCTTAATGGCCTCATTTGTGTTACCCGAAATACCGGTATTCTTATCGAGACGTTTATAAACGACGCGGCTGTCGGAAGCATATTTTTCTTTAATGATCTGCCCCGGCTCCTCTTCCGTACTGCCGTCCGCAAGGCATATTTCTATGTTGTTATAGGACTGCTGAAGAAGGCTGTCCATCAGCTCTTCAAGAAAAATCTTCGGCGTATTATAAAGGGGCACCAGAATACTGACAAGCGGAGAATACTGAAAGGTCGCGGCTTTCTCCCTTTCCAGCTCATCCTCTTTTACCAGATGCTCGTGAATCCATTCATCATATCCCGCATTGTCACTGCAGTAGGTCGGAGCGGCGCCCTTATCGATATAGGTCTGCCTCTCCTTTTCGTTCAGCAGCACCTCGACTTCCTTTGCCACGTAGCCGAATTCATTTTCAAATTCAACCGTAATTTTCGGATGATGGATGTCGGAAAGCGGCACGCGGATATAAAATCCCGAGCAGAAATCCATCGGAAGTTTCAGTTCATCATTGACATCCGCCCTCGGATAGCGGTTCTGTCCGAAACGGAGGATCCTGCTCCTGTCCCGTACCATGATCGGGGGAACGACGCCCTTCATGTCGAAAGCCCAGCCTCGGATCGCGATATCTCCTTTTTTATAGGATACAGAATCAATATTCGATACGATGCCGGACTCCGCCTGCGAAAGGCGCGGACGCAGCATCTCAAAGGGATCGTCCTTTCCGGATTTTACCTGGGCTTTCCGGTAAAGGCGCATCGCCTTGTTGCCGGAAAGAGCCGCTGCCAGCTCTGCATGCTTTATTGCCGCATCACGTGCTGCGACGTATTTGTCATGCATATCGTCGAATTCTTTTTTCAGCTTCTGGTACTTCTCATCCGCTTTCAGGTCTTTATCTTCTTTCATTTCTTACGGAACACCTTTCTGGCTTTCTGCGCCGCACGGTAGGATTTCGTGGAAATGACTTCCTCATATCTGGATTTCCATATATCACGATCCTGATTCAATTTCTGGTATTCGGCCATTAAATCGGCATAAGCCCGGTCGGTATCTATTTTCAGATGATTATACCGGTCATTCAGCGTCTCCTCCTGCCTTTTAAGATCGGCCTCGTGCTCACCGAGCTTCTTAACAAGCTGCTGGTTTTTGCGCTGGATTTCATTTAAAGCCTGATCCGTCTGCTGCCACATTCTTCCTGTAAAGGATGCCGTTTCAGCACTCGATTTCCATTCCTCCGTCACTCTTTTAAGTTCCTTACCCAGCTGTTCATTATCCTTAAGGATACTGTCCGCCTGAACGCAATTTTTAAGGGCCGCGCGTTTTATGGCTGCAAAACTTCTGCCGTCCTTTTCGCTGATAACATAATTAAAAAAATGCTCATAACTTTTCTGCAGTATTTCGGGGTCTGTCTCAATGCCCAAAAACTTCGCCGCATCCGTAAGCGGGAAGAAATCCTCCAGATTCGGAATATGGTAATAAATATCCCTGATGCAGTGAAAAATGACAAGATCCTGCGGCATCGGGAAGTCCATGACCCATTCATAATCAATAAACACCGTATCCTCACCGGTAAAGATAATATTCCCGGCAATAGCATCAAAATTCGAAACTGCAAAACCTGCCTGACCCATATAAGGTGCGGAATCTCCGAACCAGTCACGAAAACTGCAGCTATCGGTAAATTCGATCCTGTTTTTCTTATTTGAGGTCAGAATTTCCTTATGCTGCAGCAGAAGTCTTCGAAAAGTATCCCTGTCTTCTGCCTTAAAGGCTTCCAGATACCTCTCTTCCAAAGATTCACCCTTAATAAAATCAAAATAAAGTATTCCGTCCCTCAGGACAGCCGGGCAGACCTTTACAGGCGCATAGGTATCATTCAGCATCTTTCCGAATCTTTGCATATCCTTAAGATGTGCCGCTCCTTCCGGATAAACGGCTTCTTTCATGACAATCTTCTTTCCGGAAGCTTCGGCTATCGTCGTGATAATCGAAAACATCCGGTTTCTTTCATCGGAACATTTTATGAGCAGTTTTTTCATTTTTCACCCTTTCGTGCATAAACAAGGAAAGAATTGGCAAAAGCGGCCCGTTCCGCGGTTCCCTTAAGTCCCGCAAAAGCTTTATTCGTCGAAAACAGATGCATCGCATCCAGATCATAATTAGAAAGCTCAGGGAAATCCAGATCGCCTTTTTTCATATATTCTTCACTGTAGATTACGGTCGGAAGCTTATAATCCGGGAACGGATAAAAGAATTCCGTGGAGCCGAAGCCCGTCCTGCCCAGCATCTCTTCGAGTTCCGATTTTGTAAATGTACGGACGTGGCTGTCTTCCCTGTAGCCTTCGATTCCCACGAACGGTTTTCCGAGATGATCCTCGTGGCAGCCTGAAAAATATTTCATGCCGAGCTTGTTCTCAATGGCGATATAGAGCTTGCCGCCGTCCTTCAGCGAAGATGCCGCTTTCCTTAGGAAATCATCGAACGGGCTGCCGCCGCCCACATAATAGCAGGCATATTCCAGAACACCGATGAGAAGCACCGCATCATATTTTTTTGTGATGGCAATGTCTTTAAAGTTGCCTACAAAAATCTCGATATTATCCATGTCTTTATGCCGCCAGGCATTGACAAGGGACCGCCTCTTTGAAAGCTCGATGCAGTCCACTTTTCTGACACTGCGCGCCACAGCTCCGGTTATTGCTCCCATTCCCGCCCCGATCTCCAGAACTTCATCCTCCGAACCCAAGTCCATCGGAAGCACGATATTTTCTCTCTGCCTCGTCAGATGATAAAGCACAGGCCAGCTCAGGTAATCTTTGCTGTAATATTCAAAACCCGGCTCATTCTTAACGATTTCGAGGATCCGGTTTTCCGTTTCATCACCGTCACTGTACGAATCCCGGCCGTTGTAAAAGCTGTAGTTTAAGGTGACATTGCCGATTTTCTCAGTTTTTTCACTTGACATCACATAAGCCCCCTGATTCTCCTGATTTCGGGTTCATACAGATCCGGTCCGAATTTCGCAAAAGCAGTCTGGTTGTTAATCCTGAATTTGTAATCCTGATTCGTTATCTCAATGGCGGCATAATCGCAGTTCATCACAATGCCTGTCAGCCGGCGGAAGTGCTGCATAAGATACGGAAGCAGAAAACGGAAAGTGAGGCCGCTCACCGGAAGTTCCGCAAGAGGCAGTTCCGCAAGCTTTCTGAGCAGCTCTGTCCTGATCCAAAAGGATCCGCCGTAGGGCGCCATCGGACGGGCCGTACCCGGTATAACCGGTACTGCAAGTCCGAGAGCATTCAGCGCCTTCTTCACATTATCAAACTGCCCGGCCCAGCCGTTCCCGACTTCCTTAAAATAGCGTCCGAATCCGGGAACGGGAGGAACAAGCATGCCGAGCGCCTTTTCATTTTCAAATTCATCAAGGACGTTGCCTATAAAGTCGGAGGTCGCGGCAGTATTTTCCAGATCGCGGTATAAAAGCGACGCGCCATTAGAATACGGCTCTTCTCCGGCTGTAAGATCCGAAAGATTCAGGATCAGGGTATATTCCGTTTCTCCGGCCGTTCTGCCGGCGCGCAGGATCTTTTCTTTATAAGGTTCTCCGCCTTCAAAATATTCTGTCCGCCAGTTTTCCGGGAGCGCCTGTTCATA
The DNA here is from genome assembly GCA_002316215.1 of Lachnospiraceae bacterium UBA1066. Lineage (GTDB taxonomy): Bacteria > Bacillota > Clostridia > Lachnospirales > Lachnospiraceae > Chordicoccus. The sequence goes on from DCDB01000040.1 coordinate 20,053, forward strand.
CCTTCTTAAAAGCGCATGGAACTTTTCTTTTTCTCCGAAAATAAAGACACCCGCTTCCCGGGTACGGAAAGCCGGATGGGCTGTTCCCTCCGTCGGAAGAAAATATGTAAAATGCATTGCCTGCCGGATGTCCGCAAGATTCTGAAGACGCAGGATGTTATCCCAGATCATGCCGGTATCATAATCCGTTTTCTCCTTAATAGCCCTGTAGGCCTCCTGCGAGGATTCCCCGCAGTTATTCTCAAGCATGACGGTATAATCGGCAAAGAACGAACGGCGTTTTATAATCGGGCAGCGCTTCTTCGGGATCATCTCCTGGATCTCGTACATATAGGGAGCAGAACAGATTCCTTCAAATTCTGAAGTATCGGCATACACGCCCCATTTAAAGCCGCGGTCGGCAAAATATTTTGTGAAAATAACTTCATACTTCGTGATGGAGTCCTGATAAGTCTCAGGGTTCGGCAGATTGAAGATATAGTTTTTATAATAAAAACTCGTAAAAAAGTTCTGCCGCATGGCAATAAAGTGTGAATTGATATGCTTCGGGAGAAAGCCGAAGGGCAGTGTCCCGAAAGGATCCTTCTCATCGTTCTGGTGGCAGGTAATTCCCCAGAAATCAAGATCCCTCTTATTCATTTCCAAAAACATCTCGTGAAAGGGATAAAGAGGACCGAAAAAGGTATAATTCATTAATATAACTTCATCAAATTCCGCAAGCCTTTTAAAACCGATGTAGAAAAGCCCTTCACGGTATCCGCCGACATCCATGCCGACATTCGGGTGGACGACGAGATCATCCGTCACTTGAAGAAGCCTGCTTCGGCTGTCTTCTGTGAGAAGACCGTTCACTACGGCAAGGACATACTGTGAGTCTTTCCGCACATCCTCAAGCATATGTATCACATATTCATCCGCAATGCCGTCCTTATCATAAAACAGGAAAATGACGCATCTTTTTACCGGGTCGTTTGCTGGTATCATATTTTTTCCTTTACGAATATTTTAAACGCTCCATAAATTCGCGGTAATCGAAATAGCCTCCCGTACGGGAAGCCTCCGCTTCCTCAAGCCCGCCGTTCAGATAGCACCAGTTATCATACTGGACAGCCGCAAAGGTATCCGGCATAACCCAGCCCGAATAAAAACCTTCCTGCTGCACAGCAAACGGATAAAGGCGTTCAATGGCATGCATCACCGTATTGTCAATCGGGACAGGCTCTTCGGGGAAATCCTCATAGCGGAAGTTCCTGCCGAATATTCTCGCAAGCGACTTCGGCCGGAACCAGAAAAGCGCTCCGAAAGGCGCCACCGGCTCTTTGTCCGGATCCATCGGAACACGTATTCCAAGCTCTCCGGCAAGTTCCTTCGTAATCTTGTAATTTCCGCCCCATTCGGCAAAGCCGGTAATCGGCGAATAGGAGCCGTGCAGGGGTACAGGCGGAGAAAGCATGCCGAGCCTTTCGTTATCTTCAAAAAGAGCAATGATATTATTCACATAAGTTCTGTTATGAAGGCTGCATTCAAAGCACTGATGTCCCCAGGAAAGACCAATCGTCTGAGGAAAGGACTGGGGGGCCTTTTTATCATGGACTTTGCAGATGAGGTCGTAATCCATGACGATGTCACTGCAGCCGACCAGGAACGGTGCCACATCGCGTCCGCGGTTGCCGGTAATCCGGTATTCGATGCGGTGACGGTCCTCCAGGATACGGAAAGCTTTCTTTGCGGCAAGAAGCCCCTTTTCATTCGGAACGGTTATAAAGAAATCCGTCCCGTCCGGCATATTCGCCGCATATTCCATAACGGCAGGTGCAAGATCAGAATAAAAAATATAAGCAATCAACGCGGTTTTAAGCTTCGGACCCTCTTTATGCGCCGGTATCTTTGAGGAAAGGATAAAATTCAGGTGCATCCGCTTCTTGATATCCGCCATATTTTCCGTGCGCAGCAGGTTCCGCCAGATCAGATCCGTATCGTAGGACAGATGTTTCTTGATAAAATTAAAAGCCTCTTCCGTCGCTTCGCCTCCGCTTCGGGAAAAAGCTTCGCCGTATTCATGATAAAAAGAACGCTTCTTCAGAACCGGACACTTTTCCGTCTCAATAAGATAGCGCGGAAAATCCCTCAAAGGATCGTAAGTAAACCCTTCCAGAGGCGAAGGATCGCAGTAAACTGCCCATTTATAGCCGCGGTCTTCCATTTCTTTCGTAAAAACGGCTTCGTGCGCACCGATCGCTTCTTCATAATTATGGATTTCGGGCATACTCTTCCACCATCCAAGAAAATCTTCCGTTTTCATGAAATCCCTGCGGAAGACCTGGAAAAAGCTCTGAATATGCTGCGGAAGGTAATGATACTTAATCGTTCCGAAAGGATCCGAATCCACCTTGTGAAAGGCCGTAATCCCCCAGAAATCGAGATCCCTTTCCGCCATTTCCGAAAACATTGCGGAAAATGGATAAAGCGGCCCGTACATGGTCGAATTGCAGATAATGGCCTCGTCATACTGAAGCAGGGCTTCTTCACCGTAATGGAAAAGCCCCAGCTTATATGCCGTTATGTCATACCCTTCGTTCGGACGCACCATCACCTCGTCCGCACACGTTTCAAACTTTTTCCGTCCCTCATCCGTAAGCTCTCCGTTGACAATGACAAGTATCTTATCCGTCACACTGCGGAGGCCCTTAAGAAAGACACAGTTGTAATCATCCACGATTCCGTCGGCATCAAAGAAAACATATACCGCATAACGCCTGATCTGTTTATCTTTAAAAAGCACGCTTCTTTTCCTCTCCGTCAATAGTTAAACTGGAATTCATATCATAAAAGCCAACCGTATTCTTTTCAGAAATAACATTGATATCGCAGATATCGTAAAGCCTGTGGTAAACAGTAAATTTCCCGCGGGCAAAACCTACCACGCCCAGAGACAGAAGGTAACTGCGGCCCTGAAGATTCATATTCTGCTTAAAATCAACGACATGATCCGTTCCGGCCTTCATGTCTCCCGTATCGATGCCCTCATACATCGTATTCGTTCCGGTGACTTCCGTTCCCTGAGGATCCTTAATCGTAAAGCAGAAAAGCGGATCCACAAGATCCTCGTTAAAATGCACCTTCATCCGGATAATAAAGTCCCTTCCTTTGACAATGCCGGAGTTTACTTCCCCCTGATCGTCAATAAGGGCAAAGTCCACGATCTCAGCCTGCTTCTCACCATAATCGAGAACGCTCGGATTTACCTCGAGACGGGAGTACCATTTTCCCTTTGCATTTTCCGTATTCAGGTATCTGGAAATATTTTCTTTAATCATGGAACGGTCGTCCGCGATCGGTGTATTGACCAGAATCTGCTTATAGATATCAATGACCGCCTTTGCGCCGCCCTCTGTTTTCTTGACTCCCTTATTGAGCAGAATTACACGGTCGCAGTATTTGGCAACGGAACTTAAATCATGGCTTACGAAGAGGATTGTTTTCCCTTCTCTTTTAAACTCCTCAAACTTGTGATAGCACTTGGCCTGAAAAAAAACGTCCCCGACCGAAAGAGCTTCATCGACAATAAGGATCTCGGGATCGATGTTAATAGCTACGGCGAAGGCCAGCCGGACAAACATACCGCTCGAATAAGTCTTGACAGGCTGCCTTATAAAATCCCCTATATCGGCGAAATTCACAATCTCGTCCAGACGGGCATCCACTTCTTCCTTTGAAAAACCCATAACAGTCCCGTTAACATAGATATTCTCAAGTCCGGTATATTCCGGATTAAACCCGGCGCCCAGCTCAAGAAGCGCCGAGATGCGGCCGCTGACGGAAACAGTGCCTCCGGTCGGCGAAAGGACACCGGTTATAATTTTTAATATCGTCGATTTACCGGAACCGTTTGTCCCGATGATGCCGACGCATTCTCCGCGCTTTACATTAAAGCTCACATCGCTTAAGGCATACAGCTCCTTATACCTTTTTTTCTTTGAAAGGCCGAGAGACTCCTTAAAACGGTCCGAGGGATTGGCGTAAAGCTTATATAATTTTGTTACATGCGAAACATCAATTGCAACGTCAACCATAGCATTCTCCAATTATTTTATGATGCAGGCATAAGAAATACCTGTACCGTTTTATAGAATATCAGCGAAATGTATCTTGAGCCTTTTGAAAATGAAGGCGCCCAGCGCAAAGAATACTGCTGTTACAATCCAGTAATAGAAAGACAGATCGAAACGCTGCCAGAACCACACCTTGTTGATCAGCGCATCACGGTAGCCGTTGACAATATAAAAAAGCGGATTCAGCTTGAAAATAACCAGAAGCCATCCCGGAATCTGCCCTGAAGCCTCCATGTTGTCAATATTCCACATAATCGGCGTAAGCCAGACCTGAACCTGGATAACGATTGAAATAATCTGGGAAAGATCCCTGAAAAAGATGATGATGGAGCAGGTCGCATAGCAGACACCCAGCGAATAAATGAAAAGGGCAAAAGAATAATAGATGACCTGCAGCGTATACAAATCAGGCAGATGGCTGCTCAGGGCGAAAATCACGATTGTCAGAACCACAAAAAAGATATGGACAAACAGCGCGGATATTTCCTTTACGATCGGAAGGACACTGATTTTGAAGACAACCTTTTTTACCAGATAAGTATACTCCATCAGGGCATTCGTCCCGCCGACGATTGTATCCTGGAAAAAGAACCACGGAACGAGACCGGCCATAAGCCAGAGCACAAACGGATATTCAACGCCGGCAGGCGACATCACGTTTCCTGAATGCAATCCGATCTGGAAAACGAACCAATAGACAAGTACCGTAACCGTAGGCTGAATAAAAGCCCATACGATACCGAGAACCGAACCGGCATATTTTGTCTTAAAGTCATTCTTGGCGAGTTTAAAGATCAGCCGTCTGTTCTGGATCAGCTCCTGCGGAAGCGTTGAAAAACGCTTGCGGAAAAGAATAGCAGCCAGGCAGATGAGGTCTATGACGCCCGCATAAATGCAGTTTTTTATAAGATTGCGAAAGCTTCCTGAATCCGCGATGCCTTTCTCAATATCCACCGGTCCTGCAGCTGCCGTGATAAAGGGATCCGCACCCGAACACTGCACCGTCAGTTTCCCGTCCTTAAGAGACGCCGAGGAAACATCATTGGAGACAGCCGCATTTTCCAAAAGGAAACCGGAAAGATCCACTGCTTCGGTCTGATCTCCGTAAGTATAGGTCAATTCCGAAATCGTATAATCGGCAGCCTTGCTTCCCAGATCTATCCGGATATAAATACTTTCGGAAGGAACCGTAAAGGTCAGGGTTTCTTCCTCTCCCGCTTCCTTAAGCGACTGCGTCGTTTGCGAAGTCGGTTTGAAATGCGTGCTGTTCCCGTAGAACACCTGAATGTCATCGCTGCCGGTCCCCGAAATCTTCATTGTGAGTTTCAGATTTTCCGAGTAGACGTTCTGATGAGTGATCAGGAAAATATTAAGCAGTACCACTGCCACTGCCAGAATGGCAAGGATAATTTTCTTTTTTACAGACATATATTCTCCTGTTTACTTTCCCATTTTCTCTGTATATTCCGCAAAACTCCCCCATACCCTGTCTTTATCGGAAAGGACAAGTGTCTCGCCTTCGGGGATCGGCCATTCAACGCCGATATCAGGATCGTTCCAGGCAAGCCCGCCTTCATCGTTCGGATGATAGAAATCCGTGCATTTATAACAGAATTCAGCCGTATCCGAAAGGACAAAAAATCCGTGTGCGAAATTCTTCGGAATGAAGAACTGCTTCTTGTTCTCTGCAGAAAGAGTGACGCCATACCATTTTCCGTAGGTTTTCGAGCCCTTCCTAAGATCAACGGCCACGTCAAAAACCGTCCCGCTTACGACGCGCACAAGTTTGTCCTGCGGATAATTGATCTGAAAATGCAGACCGCGCAGAACCCCCTTCGTCGAACTCGACTGATTGTCCTGTACAAAGGTCTGGTCGATTCCGACAGCCTTGAAATCGTTATAATTATATGTTTCCATAAAGTAGCCGCGCGAGTCTCCGTACACAGTCGGCGTTATAACCCTAAGCCCTTCGATCTCACATGTCTCGACACTGATTTTACCCATTTTCACTCCTCTTTCCCGATTTTGCTTTTTCCGGTTCGTAAGGCTCCGGTCTTTAATTCTTCGGTTCTATTTTCCTGGTTTCTCATTTTCCATGATTTTGTTTATTTTGTCCGGATTTCCCCACACGGCAGGCGAAGCATCCTCTCTGTCCGGATAGACCCCGTAAGCCAGCCTGATCTTCATGTGATGCTCCTTAATGAACTTTTCCGCCTCACAAGCCAGGGAAACCGGCTTTCCGCTGC
>DCDB01000179.1 GCA_002316215.1 Lachnospiraceae bacterium UBA1066
AATGAACGAACCGGATTTTGCCTTTAAAATGAGGCAGAATCCGGTTTTTCTTGGATAAAATCCAATAAAACCACCTGCTAGGCAGGTGGTTCCCATATCGGCTTTAGCCATAGACATATAAAACTCCTGCGTTAGAATAAGTGTGGTTCCAGCCGCACAAATAAAAACACAGGAGGTATCCATTTGGATAAAAATACATTATCACATACCACATGGGAATGCAAATATCACATTGTATTTGCACCGAAATTCAGAAGGCAGATCATATATGGAAAGATTAAAGCAGATGTAGCAAATATTTTGAACACGTTATGTAAAAGGAAAGGCGTGGAAATAATAGAAGCTGAATGTTGTCCGGATCATATCCATATGCTGGTCAGAATACCGCCGAATATCAGTGTTTCGGAATTCATGGGATATTTAAAAGGAAAAAGTTCTTTAATGATCTTTGACAGACACGCGAATCTGAAATACAAATATGGAAACAGAAAATTCTGGTGCAGAGGTTATTACGTAGACACAGTGGGAAAGAATGCGAAAAAAATCCAGGAGTATATCCAGAACCAGTTAATGGATGATCAGGCGTACGAACAATTGTCACTAAAAGAATTTATAGACCCGTTTACGGGTGGGCCAGTACGCAAAGGCAAGAAATAGAAAAAGTCCCTCAGGGACTTAAGCCGGAGAATGTGGTGCGGCTGGAGCATTTATATTCAGAGGGCCTTTGAGGCCCAGGCCGGCAAAAGTCCCTTACAGGGACAGTGCAAACCACCGGCTAAGCCGGTGGTTATGATTTGCCGGGGTACATGATCTTCTTCTTGGGCGATCCCGTTTGAAAGCCCCAATAGCGGTCAGTCGTTTCCCTTGCGCCATTCACAAAAAGTTTAAAGAACTATTTGTGGAAAGTCATTGACATTAGTACGTTTACGCACTAAAATGGTGCGTAAACGAATTATAAAGGATGTGAAATCATGGATTACAAAGCAAATATGAAAGAGCTGAACACCTTGCTGGCGTCGGTAGAGAGTGTGTACCTGACTATCGCGAAAGAAAACGATCTCTCCTACAACGAATTGATGATGCTCTTAATGCTTAATGAGGACGCCAGACTGACGCAAAAGAAGGTTTGTGACGGGCTGTATCTGCCAAAGTCTTCGGTGCACACGCTGCTGGCCGACCTCATGCGCCGGAGATATCTGACGCTTACGGAGGGCGGAAACAAAAAGGAGAAATACATCTCGCCAACCGAATCCGGCACACTGCTGGTTGCCAAGGTCGCCGCGGAGACAGAGCGGATCGAAGGAAACACACTCTCGTCGGTTTCGGAGCGCGAACTGACGCTGTTCGTCAAGACAGCCCAAAAGCTTACCCGGGCGATGCTGCACGAGGTGGAACAGGTATACGGGGAGGAAAACTAACGTGGAGCTTCAGATCAAACCGCTGAAGAAGCAGGACTACAGCAAGGCAATCCGGTTTGCGATCAGGGGTATGAACTTTGACCGCTATATGGAGAACAAGACGGTCCTTGACCTTTACGGACGTTATTTCTGGTACATGGAAATGGGCCGTGCCAGTCAGATCATGACCGCCTATTCCGGGGACGAGCTGGCCGGTGTGCTTTTAGCCGAGATGAAGGGGGAACCCAAAGCGCATACGTCTTTCTGGGAAAGCCTGTTTGTCAGAATCTTTGATTTAGTCCAGCATCATTTCGCAGAAAACGGTGTCGGGCCGTATGACTCAGCAAACGGAGACATGCTGAAAAGCCTGGCCGAGGAGTACAAGCTGGACGGCGAGATCTGCTTTCTGGCAGCCAATCCGGATTTGAAGATCAAGGGCGTCGGCTCACTGCTGCTCTCCGAACTGGAAAAGCGCGAGCCCGGCAAACGAATCTATCTTTTCACCGACAGCAACTGCACCTATCAGTTCTATGAGCACCGCGGTTTCGAGCGGGTGAGAGAGAAAAAAGTGACGCTTGGTCTTGCTGAGAAAGGCGACGTTGAGATCTCCTGCTATCTGTACAGCAAGGCCATTGCTGAACCCGCCGGGGAGTAAAAAGCCGTCTGTCAAGCCATTGAATAATGACGTGAAACCCGTTTTTGAAAAGGCAGCAGAAATGTATATGTCTATGAAGATCCGTACGGAAATCCTGAAATAACGGAATCCGGGGACGTTACGTTTAAAAATGAAGTGTCGGTATAACCGGGATGCCGACGCTCCTTTCCTCTCATTGAAACGGAGATGATTTTCTTTGCTTGATGAAAACGAAATAAACACCGGCCGCCAGTTTGAGATCGACGTGGCCAAGGCGATGGCCGTTCTGTTCATGATCGGCGTCCATACGTTTGAGCAGCTGACGGATATGAAAAACGTCGCGCTGTACCGTATCGTGGAATTTCTCGGCTGCCCGCCGGCTGCAGGCGTGTTCATGTTCGCCATGGGGATCGGCATGGTCTATACGAAGCACGACAGCCCCGCCGAATTTGCCAAACGCGGCGGAAAGCTGATTCTGATGGGGGTTGTTCTGAATTTTTTCCGGGAAACCGTCCTTGTGCTGGCGGGGAAAATCTTTTCCATCGCGAACGCCTGGGATGACGAGTCGATCCTGCATACGATGCTGCTCATTGATATTTTGCAATTTGCGGGGATGGCATATTTGATTACGGCCTTGTTCAAGCGGCTGAAGATGAAGCCTTGGATGATCCTGGCCGCAGCCATCCTGCTGAACGCGGTCGGAATCCTGTTTTCGGGGAGCGGCGCGAACCTGCCGGATGCCATGCAGGATATCATCGGATCCTGCATCTTTACAGCCGTTGAACCCGCCTTTCCTGCATTCCAATGGTACATCTATCCGGCGCTGGGGCTCTGCTTTGCACACCTTTTGCGTCATGTAACGGACAAAAAGGCGTTTTATACGAGGATGCTGTTCCTCGGCGCGTCGGTTCTGGCCGCCGTGACGCTCGGCTGCCGCGTCGCCGGTGTGCACGTGCTGGATTTCTTCATGACGTCTGCCTACTATGCGCAGGCTCCGCTGACTTGCCTCTGGTGTCTGAGCGTGGTAGCGGTCTGTATTCCGCTGTCTTACCTTCTGTCCCTGGTTCTCAAGGGAAAAGCAAAGACGGCGATCCAATACATTTCGTCAAAGGTAAACACAATCTATATCATCCAGTGGCTCGTGATCACATACAGCATCGCGCTTCTGGTTCTTTTTGATGTCGACGCGCTCCCCTCCGTATGGGGCGTCCCGCTGGGACTGGTTGTAACGGCGGTCAGCATCCTGCTCTGTATGTTGTGGAACAAGATCAAGGCGTCTGTGCATCGTTTGCATTGAGGTCGTAAAACAAGGCATATTCGCGCATTGCAGCCGTCATGCCGGCAGCGGGCGTTTACCAAGGAGAAAATGAAATGGAACGTAAAAGAAAGAAACGCGACTTTGGATGGGTTGGGATCATCTTTAAGAATGTCTTTACTTATTTTAATGCGATTTTTGCAATCATCGCCGTACTGCTGATTTTCGTGGGAAGCTACAACAGCCTCACCTTCCTTCCTGTCGTCATTGCGAACGCGCTGATCGGCATCATCCAGCAGCTGCGCGCCAGAAGCGTTTTGAAGAAGCTCTCGCTGCTGTCTCAATCAAAATACAAGGTTACGAGAAATGGCAACGACTTGGAGCTGACCATAGACGATCTTCAGCGAAACGATACGCTCCTGCTGGAGAGCGGGCAGCAGATCCCGGCGGATGCCGAGGTCATTGAGGGCGAGATCGCAGCAAACGAAGCATTGCTGACCGGCGAGACCGACGAAATTGAAAAGAAAGCCCACAGTACGCTCATGTCTGGCAGCTTTGTCGTGTCCGGCCGCTGCCTTGCACGGCTCACCCATGTTGGGGAAGATTCCTACGCCGCCAGGCTCCAGAGCAAAGCGCAGGAACTGAAAGAGAAACCATCGGAAATGGTTCACGACATCGACCTGATTGTAAAGGTCGCCGGTACCGCCATTATCCCGATTGGGCTGCTGCTGTTCTACCAGGCCATGTTTATCAACGGAAACACGCTGAAAGCATCAATAGAGTCCATGGTAGGAGCCGTTACCGGTATGATCCCGGAGGGGCTGTACCTGCTGGTCACGATCGCTCTGGCACTGTCTGCCATGCGCCTGGCTAAAAGTCAGGTACTGCTGCACGATATGCGCAGCACCGAGACGCTGGCCCGTGTCGATGTTCTCTGTGTGGACAAGACTGGCACCATCACCGACAATGCCATGAAGGTGACGGAAATCTTTGCATCGGGCGAACACAGCCCGGATGAGATGAAGCAGGCAGAAGCCCTGCTCTCCGCTTACATCAGCACGATCCCGGACGCCAATAGTACCATGCTTGCTCTAAGAGACTGTTTCTCCGCCGTCAAACCATGGCAGACGCAGCGCGTTTTGCCGTTCTCATCCAAGAACAAGTATTCGGAGATCACGGATGCTGATGGGGTGTGCTGGCGCTTCGGTGCTCCGGAATTCATATTGGACAGTGAGACACTGTCCAACAGTCGGGAAGGAATCGAGCAGCGGACGGGCAAGGGAGAACGAGTGCTCGCCTTTGCCCGAACGGATAAGACGGGTACATTTTACCCGATCCTGTTTGTCAGCCTGATCAATGGTCTGCGCCCCCATGTGGAGGAGACCTTTGCCTGGTTTCGGGATCAGGAGGTCAGGGTCGTGGTGATCTCCGGCGACAATCCCTTGACCGTCTCTAAAATCGCACAGCAGGTCGGTATCCCCGGCGCTGAAAATTATATCAACGCTTCCGACATCCCGGAGGGCGGCTTTGATCGTGCCGTCCGGGACTATACGGTGTTCGGCCGCGTCAAGCCGGAGCAGAAGAAGCAAATCGTCGAGGCGTTGAGAGCGCAGAAGTTCAAAGTGGCAATGACCGGTGACGGTGTGAACGACATCCTTGCCATGAAGGAAGCGGACTGCTCCATTGCCATCGGCACCGGCAGCGATGCCGCGCGGCAAGCCGCCCAGGTTGTGCTGATGGATGATGATTTCAGCCACATGAAGCAGATCATCTCCGAGGGGCGAAGGGATATCAACAACATCACCCGCTCCGCGACGCTGTTCCTGTATAAGAATCTGTTTTCCATGCTGCTGGCCGCGTTCTCCATCATGACGACTTTCTCTTATCCGCTCAAACCGTCCCAGGTCTCCCTGGTCTCCATGTTCAACATCGGCATTCCCGCATTTGTGCTTGCCCTTGAAGCGAATTATCGAAAACAACACGGCCGTTTCCTGCATGAGGCACTTTTCGCTTCCGTCCCCGCTGCGGTGACATCATTCTTCACCATAGCTGCCATGGTCGTATTTGCCGGTGTATTTGACATCACGGAGGCTGATGTGGGTATTGCCAGTACCTTTCTGCTGTCAGCCGTGGGATTCATGATTTTGTGGAAGCTCTGCATGCCTATGAACCCATACCGCTGCTTCGTGATCGTCGCCTGCGTGTGCAGCCTGATTCTTGCTGCCTACTTCCTTGCGGATCTCTTTGCTATTGACTTCATATCCCTCAAGTGCATTCTGCTGTCGGCTGTATTCGTCTTGGCTGAGGAATCCATGATCCGAAATTTTACAAATGTAACAGAGCGACTGCGCCGCAGGAAGGGCGTACAATGAATTCTTCCTTGAATTTTGCAGCTAATATCCGCCGCAGTACATCTTCCTTGGAATTTCGATTCCATCCTGCCAAGAGGTGTCACCTGCAGCTAAGAGATTCGTCTCCAGTGTGAAGGAAATAGCAGCTGCGCGACAACCGGCAGTGGGATTATCGTACATGGCTTCCGAGTGGCTAGGTAAAATTGTCATAGTCTGGGGACTATCCGTTAAACGATCTGTTGGCTTTTCAATATTGCTCGGCAAATCCCGATTGAACAAAATCGCTGCGCGATGGCCTACAAAGGCTGTGGCGCAGTTTTACTTTATTGAAATAATATAAAGCAGTGGAAAAATCCTCCGTTTTTCTTTATTGTAAAGTTACCACACCAAACAATAAGAATGCGGAGAAAAAACCACTGCCTATGCAAAGGATATCATTCTTTTCCATCATCCGCAATCATTATTATAATGCCCGTGCACCTCCGTGAACCTCCTGACAGATAACCGTTACCATATGACACAATACTTCATTCAGGAGGTTTTTCATGTACGAAGAAATTTTTGAATCCGTCCGCCAGGCTGCGGAAAAACGCAATCTCAGGGAACGTACAATCCAGCTGTACTGCAGCAATATCGGATATTTCCTGCGCTGCACAGGAAAGCCTGCCACGGATCTTACACTGGAGGATGCCGATGCATTCCTCACAATGAAGCGTCATGAAGGCAGGTCGCCGGAAACACACAACCACTACC
>DCDB01000331.1 GCA_002316215.1 Lachnospiraceae bacterium UBA1066
GCAACATAACAGACATTATGTTGTTTCCCGCCTTCCATCACTCCGGCAAAAGATCCAAATCATTGATTTTGTGCTTATAAAGCCCAATACTATCTGCAGTATAAATGCGTGTTACATTTATGCTGCTGTGTCCAAGAAGATCGGCAAGAGCAGCGAGATCCCGGGTTTTCTTGTAGAACATTCTCGCGAATAAATGCCGCAGATTATGAGGAAAGATTTTACTGCGGTCCACGCCGGAGTCCTTCTCCAGAGCCTTCATTTCCTTCCATATATTGCTTCGGTTTTTTGACCTTCCTGTCCTGGTGCGAAAGATAATCCCCTGTGTAATTTTTTGCATATTCACAAAGAGAAGTATCTTTTTTTTCAGTTTATCCGGTATAATAATAATCCTGTGTTTCCCTTTATTCAAAATTTCCACGCTGCCTTTTTTTACCCGGTCAACCGTAAAAAAATTCAATTCACTTACTCTTGCACCTGTATAAGCCATTGTTTCCATTACAAGTTCCAACTGTCCCTTTCCCTTTTCTCTGGCGGCATTAATAAGCTTTTTATATTCTGTTTTTGTCATCACCCGGCTCTCAGGAAGAAAAACATTTCGCTGCACCTTCAGCCTTTTAACACGCATAACACCGGCCCCTATAAAAATCAGGAATTGATTCAAGGCAGCCAGCATGGAATTCACGCTTGATGCTGCATAGTTCCGGCACAGCCACTCCTTGTACTCCAATACCGTTTCTTTTCCGATTTCTCTCCGTCCATCCAGAAAACGAACAAATTTTCCGGTATCCGTCAAATATTTCTGTATCGTAGCCTTCGAATTTTCCCTTTCAAACAGATATTCCTTAAAATCATTCAGCGCATTCTCAAAATCAAGTTCAACCTTCTCAATTTTTAACATCTTTTTCCTCCTCTAATCTGTCTTTTATTGTTCTATGGAAATTGGATCATTTAACAAGGCAGATTAAACAGACAATCAGGAAAAACAGCCGCGGCTGCAGATATGTCAAAGAGGAGCTTGTAATGATTCGTTAAAAACAGGACTTTCTTCTTAGAAACGTGCGCCGCCGGGCGCACACCTAAAAAAGGCAGTCAGCCTAAAAACGGCCGACTGCCTTTTTTCTCAGTTTGATTTCCAAAGTCCGTGCTTATTGCAATACGCATAAGCTGCAACAAGCTCATCACTCTCCTGTATCGTGAAATCAGCGCTTGGTGCATCGCCGGGTTTCAGCGTCTTTCTCTGGCGTCCGTCTTTTGTCTCAATCATGATCCACTCGATATAATGGTCTTCCGCCATCGGATGATCTACAGAACCGACCTTGACAAGGATTTCCGTCCCATTTGCCTGAACAACCGGTACATGTTTTTCCTGGGCTGCATCCGTCGTATTCGGAACAATTTCCGTCATCGGCTTTCCGCAGCAGGACAGCGTTCCGCCGCCTTCTTTCATAAGAGCCACCATATTTCCGCAAGTCTGGCAAAGATAGAATTTCATTTTCCAATTCCTCCTTTTAACAAACGGTCACATAAGTAACAATTTAATTATAGCAGAATCGGACGATGCTTACAATGCGGTTCATACAGCCACAGTTTACTCCACAGCTTACTCCGGTATCCATACCCGCATCCGTCCTGTTTCACGATTGCCCCAGGCATAGTACGGGATAAGGCGGAGCCTGCATTTTCTTTCTTCCGGTTTCTTAAATGAATAAAGGCCGTCAAACTCTCCTTCCGCTCTTGCATCAAGTTCGAGCGGTACAATTCCTCCGAGCGTCTTCTCATCAAAAGGAAGGACATGGATACCGCCGTCCTCTTCTGCACGTATTGAGAATAAATCCGCCTCCTGATCTGCCTGCTCTGCACAATATATGAGAGGTCCTCTCTGGATGGCAACTTTTCCGTTATCGGCAGCAGCTGACGGATTTGCATATACTTTATGCGGTTCCATATCGAGTATAACCGTGACCTTTGTTTCCTCCATAAACGGTCCTTTAATATAGGCAAATCCGTCTTTTATCTCAACGTTCTTTCCGTCGCATGTAACGCGGGTATTCCGGCTCCAGGCAGGAACACGGATGGCAAATGTAAAGCACTTCCCCGGCCTTTCAGGGATAATGCGGTAAAAAAGATCACCGCCGTACGGATATCCGCCTGTATCTGCCAGAATACGTACTCCGAGATCCGGAAGTTCCAGCCTGCCTGCCAGATACAGGTTGACGTAAATGGTATCCTTCGTCCGTCCCCAGGCATATTCTGCAAGCGATCCCAAAAGCCTTGCGACATTCGGCGGGCAGCAGGCGCAGCCGAACCATTTCGGACGTTTCGGAAGGACATGCCGGTGCGTCGGGATCACCCCGGATACCGCAGGATCCACTTCAAGCGGATTCACGTAGAAAAATCTTTGTCCGTCAAGCTGCATCCCCCCGAGAACACAGTTATAAAGAGCCCGCTCCATTGTGTCCGCATACTCTCCCAGAGGTTCCAGATCAAGCATGCGCCGCGCAAAGAAAATCAATCCGACAGAAGCACAGGTTTCCGAATAAACCGTATCATTCGGAAGATTATAATCCGTTGTAAACGCTTCGCCGATATAAGTGGAGCCGATGCCGCCTGTGACATACATCTGCTTCGTTGTAATACTCTCATAAAGTGCCCGGCAGGCCTCTGCCATTTCGGCATCTCCCGCTTTTCCATCAGATAAAAGGCCTGTGCCGCCTGCCGGCTTTGCATCATACGAAAGGCCTGTGCCGCCCGCCGGCTTTGCGTCATCTGAAAGGCCTGTACCGCCTGCCGGCTTTGCGTCATCTGAAAAAACTGTGCCGCCTGCCAGCTTTGCATAAGCCGCCATACCCGCATACAGATAAACAGCCCGCACAGCATGCCCGACCGCTTTTCGCTGCTTTCGCACCGGGGCATAATTTTGTGCATAGTAAGGATCCGTATTGAAAGAAGTGTTCCCAAGCTGCCAGTCTCTTGCCTTGCTTTCCTTCAGGAAATACATCGGATCCTGCCCGCGTGCATTCAGAAAATGTTCTGCCAGCTGCAGGCATTTTTCTTCACCGGTTGCCTTATACATTCTGAGAAGTGCAAGTTCAATCTCGGGATGTCCGCTGTAGCCCGGATTCTTCCGGACAATAAAATGTTCATACAAACAGTCCGCATTTCTCAGCATGATTTGCATAAGTTCATCATTTTCAAGGCATTCGTGCCATGCTACGGCCGCTTCCATCATGTGGCCGGCACAATAAAGTTCATGTGCATCCTGAAAGTTCGTAAATTTCCTTTCCGGATATTTCAAAGTAAAAAAAGTATCCAGATAGCCATCCGGATACTGAGCCTCTCCAATCGTATGGATAAGCTCAAGCGCCCGCTGTTTTAACTCTGCATCCGGAGTCTTCAGCAGGGAATATGCCGCTGCTTCCAGCCATTTTGCAACATCGCTGTCCTGAAAAACCTCGCCGTAAAACTCCTCTGTCTTCCTGCCTGTTTTCTGGAATCTTGCTGCTGCCTCGAAATTTGCAGCCGCATGGCTCTTCGCCGCTCCCGGAATCTGATCTTTAATTGCTGCCTCCTGGTAAGGCAGGATGGTACTTGAAAGAAGCTCTTCCCGCTTTCCGAAAAAAGTATCCTCCATAGTAAAATCTTTTAGAAAATTCATTTAACCGCCTCCTTGGTTTTATCTTCCGCTGCGTAACGGGAAACCACCTTCTCGGCAAAAAAAGAACCCAGAAGCGAAACAGTCCCCGGTACAAAAAGAATTGTCGGAAGCCATCGGTAGACCAGATAATATCCGGCAGCATGGATGGCCACTAGAAGAATTGTCCTTGGAAAGTATCGGAACAAAGAAAAGAGAGCCGCTTTTGTGTACCATCCAAACGGCATCCGATACCTGGAAAGCAGCGGAAAAACCCAGCAGGCAGCGGAAAGTACGGCAAATGCCAGCAAAAGATACAGCATTGAAAAACCGATTCCGGCATTTCCATCCATCTTTGCATGGATGATACCATAATTCCACAGGAAAAGGAATAAAAGCCCAAAGGTTAAAAGTCCGTGCGGAATTCCCTGACGCAAAGAATCCTTAAATGAATGCCAGAAACTCTCCGTTACAGAAGAAGAATCACCGCGTACTGACTTTATCACCGTATAATAAAGAGCTGCCGAAGCTGCCCCGGCGGTCACAACAAGGAGCGATCCAAGGATCCAGTAAACACTGACCAGAAGAATATCAAAAGCTTTCTGGGAATAATAATAAAAGCTTCCGTTATAATCAAATGTCTGTCTGATTTTTTCTTTTGTCCCTTTTCCCATTTTACAATCCTCATTTACTTGCATTCTTATCTGCGCAGACGGCTGCCTTTCGACCGCTTCATGCGCAGCTAAGAATGCGTTTTCTTAGAATGGATTTGCTCCGTCCCGGAGGAACAGCGGAATCTCCTCCAACGGAGCCTCTGTACCTATTTCCCGGCCGCCTTCGAAGTTTTCCCTTGTCCATGCATTCGTCCAGCTGCTGCCTTCCGGCAGGTAAACCGTCATTCTGCGCTGACCCTCTTCCATTACGGGTGCCACAAGAATATCCGGTCCGAACATATACTGACGGTCATTCTCCCAGCACTTCCCGTCTTCCGGGAAATCATAAAACAGTGGACGCATAACCGGGGTTCCCTTGAGATGTGCCTCTGCCATGAGCTTGGTGATATAGGGCTTCATTTTCTCCCGAAGTTCCAGAAACTTTTTGCAGATTTCATACACTTCATCCGTATAGCTCCAGACTTCATTCGGCGCACCCGAAAGGCATGCCGCCCCGCCTGTTGTCCCGACCTGAGGCTGAACCGGCCAGCGATACCCGTGAAGACGCATAACCGGACAGAAGGCACCGTATTCAAACCAGCGGATCAGCACTTCATGGAATTTGGGATCCTTCACATTGGCTCCGAAAAAGCCGCCGATATCTGTTGTCCACCACGGAATCCCCGCCATTCCCATATTGAGTCCTGCGGCAAACTGGTTTCTCAGGCTGGGAAATGAAGACTTAATATCACCCGACCATACAAGTGCTCCGTAACGCTGCGAACCTGCCCAGGCACATCGCAGAAGATTTATAATATTTTCCTGTCCGGCTTCTTTCATCCCGTCAAAGAAAGTCTTCGCATACATGAGCGGATAAATATTGCCCACCTGGACATCCGGCCCCAGAAAATACCTGTAATTTTCAAAATCATAAACTGAATATTCCGGTTCCGCCTCGTCGAGCCAGAACACTTTCACGCCTTTGTCGTAGTAATTTTTCTTCGCCTTCCCCCAGACGTACTTGCGTGCATCCGGATTCGTTGCATCGTAGTGCAGTGTATTTCCCTGGAAATCCATGGAAATCGGAAAGCCCCTGTCGACACGGATCAGATAACCTTTTCCCATCATTTCATCGAAATTCTCGCTCCTGTAGTCTACGGTCGGCCAGATGGAAACCATAAGCTCGATTCCCATTTCTTTCAGTTCCTGAATCATCGCATCCGGATCAGGCCAGTAAACCGGATCAAACTTCCACTCGCCCTGAAGAGGCCAGTGAAAAAAGTCTACAACAATAACCGAAATCGGAAGTCCGCGCTTTTTATACTCCCGTGCTACCGAAAGAAGCTCTTCCTGAGTCTGATAGCGCAGCTTGCACTGCCAGAAGCCCATCGCGAAATCCGGCATCATCGGAACCTTACCTGTGACAGAGGCATAAGCTTCTTCGATTTCTGCAGGCGTGTCTCCTGACGTAATCCAATAATCCAGCTTTTTTGTTGAATATGCTTCCCACGTTGTAATATTCTTTCCGAAATTTACGCGCCCGACAGCCGGGTTATTCCATAAAAATCCATAGCCGAGTGAAGAAACCATAAACGGAACCGATGCCTGGGAATTGCGCTGCGCAAGCTCCAGATCCATCCCCTTGAGGTTCAGATACGGTGTCTGATACTGACCCATGCCGAAGATTTTTTCTTCCGGATCCGAAATAAAGCGCATGCAAAGCCGATAGTCCCCGCCGATAATCGGTTTGAATTCCCTGGCCTCCACTTCTATGGAACTGCAGGTGCTCCCGTACATATCCTTCCTGTTGCGCACATACTCTTCCAGCAGGAGCCTGCCGTCCGCATTCCGGAATTCCAATTTTCCGATCAGATTGATCCTGCAGGTAATTTTCCCATTTGTTATGGAAGCATCATAATCATGGATTTCTATTTTGCTGCCGCCTGAGGTACCGGAATCCGGCTGCAGCAGTGCCCAGTCCTCCTGCGGCATCTCCGCCATCTTATGCGACCGCACGCGCAGGCTGTTTTCTCCCCAGGGTTCTACCCTCAGGTGTTCTCCATAATAACTGTAAATCAAAGCATTTTTATCTTCTTCAAAGCTTCCGTACATAATCTTTAATTCATTATGATTAATATCCGACATAAAATTATTTCCTTTCTCCGCAATTTACTCTTTTACTGCTCCGGCAGTCAAACCGCCGACGATATATTTCTGAAGGAAAATAAACATAATCACAACCGGCAGGACAAGAATCGCGCCGTAAGCCATGATGCAATTCCATTTCGTCCCGTATTTGCTCTGGAATTTATGGATGTTGGCAGTCAGAGGGCGCATTTCCGGCTTTACATTGAACGTCATGGAAAACATCAGGTCATTCCAGCCATTTAAAAATGAAATAACGACAATCGTTACAATTCCTGTCTTTACCGCCGGCACCATGACAAGGAAAAATGACTTTGCAACTCCGCAGCCGTCAATCCTCGCTGCTTCATCAAGCGATACCGGAACGCTTTTAAAATACGGCCGGAGCGTAATAACGGCAAACGGAATGGAACCAGCCGCAATCGCAATCGTCGGGGCGAAATAGGTTCCGAGAAGATGGATCTTACTGAAGGTCAGATACATCGGCGTCAGCATCAGCGAAGCCGGAAGCATCTGGGAAACCAGAAATACCAAAAGAAAGGCCTTAAATCCTTTAGGTTTATACCGTCCCATTCCGTAAGCTGCGGGAATTCCGAAAACAAGTGTAATAAACATGGTCAGGAAGCCATTGATAAAACTGTTCTTCAGCGAAGCGATAAAGTCTTTATCCTTCAGGTTTGCGAGCCAGGGATCAATCGTAAACTGATGCGGAAAATACGTAAGTACTTTACCGAATGTTTCCATATCCGATTTAAACGAAATCTGCAGCATCCAATAGAGCGGGAACAGGAAAATGACGGCAATGACAACCGACAGCACGCAGCACCAGAAATTCTTCCTTCCGCTCCTCGTATGGAAAAGATATTGAAATTTATTCATGTGTCCTCCTCACCCTTCACAATCAAGCGAAGATAGAACAGCCCTACAATCAGAAGACAGAGGAACAGCACGACTGCGACTGCTGATCCCTTGGAGAACTGGTACTGGGTAAACGAAAGTGTATAGGAATAGGTTGCCAGCACATCCGTAGAATTGAGGGGGCCGCCTGCTGTCATAATATACATAAGGTCAAAAGCCCGGAAGGTATAAATGAATCCCAGCATCAGCACTGCAAAAATTGCATCTTTCATCAGCGGCAGCGTGATCTGGAAAAACTGCTGGACCTTCGTTGCACCGTCAATGGACGAGCTTTCATATACCTCCTGCGGAACATTGGATAATCCGGAAATTAGCAGAAGCATATTGAAAGGGATACCAACCCAGTTGTTCATGATGATAACGCCGATCAGGGCTGTAGAGGTCTGGGTCAGCCATTCCGGTCCCGTGATGCCGATCCGTGAAAGCAGGTCGTTGATAAGCCCTGTATTGAGAAAGATATTCTGTCCAAGAAGACCGGTAACGGACATGGGAATCATATAGCTGACCAGGATCATACCGCGGATCGGGCCTGCAAAAGTAAACTTTTTATAGAAAAACAGGGCGAATAAAAAGCCGATCGTAAATTGGAAAGCCAGGCAGGCAATCGTAAAAATGAAGGTATTTCGAAGAATCAGCAGGAAGGTTGGATCCGTAAACAGCTCTTTATAGTTCTGAAAACCTATAAACACTGAAGAACCCGATGCCAGGTTTTTTACGTTTGTATTCTTGAAGCTCAGGACAAAGTTATAAACAATCGGATAACCGACAACGACCAGAAGATATATAAAAGCCGGGAGGATAAAAGGATAACATTCTCTGTCCTTACGGCTCCTGATTTGTGTTTTCAAAAGGAGCTCCTTTCTTTTTCATAAAAGTTGCCGGCTCACCACCGGCAACTTCAGAATCCTGTTATAAACAATACGGCTTACTGCTGCGGCAGCGGGCTTTCCTGAAGGATCGGGCTTATGACTGTCCACGCAGCGGCAAGTGCATCCGAAGCTG
This sequence comes from Lachnospiraceae bacterium UBA1066, assembly GCA_002316215.1. Lineage (GTDB taxonomy): Bacteria > Bacillota > Clostridia > Lachnospirales > Lachnospiraceae > Chordicoccus. The sequence goes on from DCDB01000331.1 coordinate 8,350, forward strand.
ACGTCCCCTGAAGAAGTACCTTCTGCGCGGCTGTGTACAGCTGCTCCGAAATCGTCGGCCACTGTGCATGAGGTCCGCGTGCAAGTGCATAATTCATTTCATCCTGGAAAGTTGCAAATGCATCCTGCTCATAAGTATATTCCGGCTTAGCATCGGAACGGACCGGAAGCTTTCCGGCAAGGACAGCCCATTTGGCTTCCTGATCGGCGCTCATAAACCATTTAAGGAACTCGACGCAGGCTGCTTTATCTTTGCACCCTGTGCAGATACCAAAGTTTTCACCGCCGATTGTGGAGCTGGAGGTTCCGGAATCCCCTGTAGGAAGAAGACAGATTTTATAATTGAAAGTTCCGTTTACATCTTTGGACATTGTTGCCATATGCCATGTTCCGACTTCAGCAAGAGCCGCTTTTCCGGCACAGAACTGATTATAAGCATCCGCCTGCGTCCAGTTGACGCATTCCGAACTCATATTCCCGTTTTTAACAAAACTGCCGAGCATATCAAGACCCGGATCGCAGTTTGCATTTGTCAGATCGCTTAAAGAAGACTTTGTGCCGTCATGCGTTGCGACGATCCAGGGAAGCAGCTGGAACGTGCCTTCCTCTGTCGAAATCGCACACATTGCATAACCAAAGACGCTGTTTGCGGAATCCGTCGTTGCTTCTACTGCCTTTTTAAAATCATCCATACTCTTCGGTACATCTGTAATCCCTGCCTTGTTCAGAAGATCCATATTCACTGCAAGGCACAGGCAGTTCGAATTCTGCGGAAGCCCGTATAGTTTCCCGCTTGCATCCTTGCAGGAGCTTAATGGTCCTGCATAAAAATTCGAAAGCTCATCCCAGGATCCGAGTTCGTCAGTTACATCTTCAAATACACCAAGAGATATATAGGACTCCATATCAGGAGAATCAACCATTCCGATATCCGGCAGCTCACCTGAAACCGCTCCTATTGTATACTGGTTCATAAGCTCTGTTCTTGAAACATAAGTCGGGGTAATATGTACCTTGCTCTGCAGCTTATTATATTCATTGCATTTTTCAACAATTGCTTTTGCGTCCGCGCTGGAATCGAAATAATGCCAGAGCGTAATTTCTTCCGCTCCATTCGTATTCGGATCCACCGCCGGAATTGAGGTTGAGGAAGAAGCTGTTGATTCCGCCGCCGATGTGTCCGCTGCCGATGCAGAAGATGCCGCTGATGCAGAAGAAGTGCTTTGCGCAGTCGAAGCTGCTGCAGAGGACGTCGATGTCGTTGATGATGAAGAGCCGCAGGCTCCCAGTCCGAGAATCATAATCCCTGCCATAACAATAGATAATACCTTTCTTTTCATAACTTTCCCTTCCTTTCATTTTATCCGATCAAACATTCTGAACATCTTTCGGATCTTATATTCGCATTTTATGTGAATTTTGCCGTTCTCTCAACCGACAGAGTTAAGGAAACGGCAATTATTTTAGTGCATTTTTTTAATTATTTACGTATTTTTTTAATCTGATATGTCTATTTTGCACACGTTTTCTTCCGTAATTCCCGGCTGCAAACGTCCTAAAAGGAGCCCGCTTAAATACCTCACATACTTTTCTTAAATACAGAAGGGCTTTCCCCCATAACTTCCGTAAACACCTTGTCAAAATACTTTCTGTCGGCAAAACCGACCTGGTAAGGCACGTCCTGAATTGTCGCACTCCTTGATTTCAATAAATCCACTGCTTTACGAATCCGGTATTCTTTCACGAACTTTGAAAAGGGCTTTCCGATCTCTCTGGCAAACAGGTAGCTCAGATATTCAGGGCTGACGCTCAGCTGCTGGGCTATTTCCTGCTGATTCAGCTTATCCGCATAGCCCGCTTCGATCTGGCGCAGGACTTCCTTCACAAGCGGATGGGCATTCGGATACTGATCGGGAAGCTTCGCATCCACGCCATAGTGCGGCTGATCTCCGTATTTCATTTTCCTCTCAAGATTCTGAAGTGTTTTTAACACCTCCTGTTTTGTCGGCGGCTTTAGAAGATAATCCTCCACACCCAGCTTCAGCGCCTGTTTCGCATAATCAAATTCGGCATAGGCCGACACGACAACAAAATGCGTCTTATAATTCTGCTCTTTTGCAGCCGTGATGAGTTCAAGCCCGGAAACATAGGGCATTTTAATATCCGTGAAGACAACGTCAGGCTGCGTAAGGCGCATCATTTCAAGTGCCTGCCGGCCATTTGCGGCCTTGCCGACTACCGTATACTCTTCTCCGATGCTCCGGATCAGGTCGCAGAGTCCCTCCCGCGCACGCTGCTCATCTTCAGCGATCAGTATCTTCATCCTCTTCCTCCTTCATATAGCCCGGAATCGGGAGTTTCAGGGCAAATCTCGTTCCCTGCCCTTCATGTGTCCAAAGGACAATTTTAAACTCTTCACCGTAAAAAAGCCGTAAACGCGCCGCAACATTCTGCAGTCCAATACCCACGCCGCTTATGTCAAATGAAGCATCTCCCGAAATCATCTTCTGAACCTGCTTTTCCTTCTCCTCCGCCATCCCTTTGCCATTATCCTGGATAATCAAAACCAAATGATTACCTTCGACAAACCCCGAAATATTCAGGAAACAGCCATTTTCTTTCTCCGCAAATCCATGCTTAATAGAATTCTCAACGAATGGTTGCAAAAAAAGCTTGCAGCAGGGCCATTCCCTGTAGATATCAGGGAAATCAATTTTATAAGAGAACACATCCATAAGCCGGAATTTCTGCAGGGCAAGATACTGCTCTACCCAGTGGATCTCATCCCCGAGCGTTACATCCTTATAGTCCCGGGAATACACGTACTGCATAATATTCGACAGCTTGTTCAGCATATCCGCAGCTTCGTAATTACCTTCCTGGATGGTACTGTAATTAATCGCATTTAATGTATTGCAGAGGAAATGGGCATTGATCTGCGACTGCAGGGCCTGCATTTCGGCTTCGCTTGCTTTCTTTAAAGAAAGCATTTTCTCCTGGTACTCTCTGTCGGTAGCCGCTCTTTGTTCGTTCAGTGAATCCGCCATCTTATTAAATTTCCCGGCCAGCTGCCACAATTCATTCTGGCCTTCAATCCGGATCCTGTTTTCAAAGTTTCCGTCCCGCACCGCATGCATGGCTCTGCTGATTTTTTTTACCGGCTGCAGGGCATAACGGACAAAAAAGATTTCGCCGCAGACGATAAGGAGAATTGCAATAATAAAAATTGTAAGGCCGCGCAGATACATTGCATTTACGTAGGCCTTCATTCCGTCAATATCGATAACGATATTGAGCTTCCAGTCCGGATTTTCTGTCGTTTCAGTCAGTATGCGCATATTTTTCCCGGCAATAAGCCCGGAGAGATTTTTTTCATTTTCTTCACGGTTTCCGCTGTACAGGATCTTTGACTGACTGTCGGTTATAAATGCTTTTGAATAGCCGCGGGGATTATCATCCACTCCGGATAAGAAGTCCCGGATACATTCCATAGAGTAAGTTATGACAAGAGATGAATTTGTCTGTTCGAGATTAATCGCGTTTCCGGGAAGTGCAAAAGCAAGATTAAGGACGTTGTCAACATGCTGAATTTCAAAACCGCCGCTGACGATTGAAAAGAAATCCGGTTCCGTAGAAATGACATATTTCGGAAGTTTCGCATCTGCAATTTTTTCTCTCAGGTCCTGATTCATTGTCTGGAGATACTGCATATTATCCTGATTCCAGAAAAGATTGACCCCGGAAGCGCCCAGTGCCGTTTCAACCTGGGAAAGCACTGCCCCGTCTTCATCAATAACGGCAACAGAGACAATGCTCTCAGAATACTGGGCGGTCATCAGACGGAGACGGTCCTGGAGAGAAAGCTTCTGTTCGAGCTGCGAAGAATCCCTGGCGTAATCATTTGCTATCTTGCAGAGACTGCTGTCAATGGAAAGTTTGCTTCCGGTATCAATCAGGTTCGTGAGCGTACTCTGGATATATTGTCTTTCGACCGCAAGGACGGTTTCATCATTTGCGTACACTTCATTTTCAATATATTCCAGATACTGGCTCTGCAGATAACCATGAAAAACCAGGACCACTGCAACCATGAGGAAAGCAAGGCCCATACTGAGCGGAAACCAAAAATGCGTTTTAGAATAATTAATAAACCGCTTCAATGGATGAAAATCGCATATTTTCATAAGGCCTCTCATTCAGCCGTTCTGAACAGGACTCCTTCAAGTTCACGATCTGCTGTAAAGCTGACCTGCCCGTCTTTTCGTTCTGCCGTTACACAGGAGACATATTCCCCCTGCCTGTTTACGATCCGGACGGATGCTGTCGCATGATCAGCGCCTTCACCCGGGCAGTACCATGTAAGCGTCAGGTTCTTCTCATAGTCATAATCCGGCCTGTCCTCTGTATCTCCTGTCGGCAGGATGGTGTTCTCCCTTACATAAAGCGGCAGCGTAAAGTAATCGTACGTTTCCCTGTACCAGCGTCCGCCCTCCTTCACCTTCCCTGTAAAGTAGTCCGTCCATCTTCCTTTCGGAAGATAGTATTCCGCATCGCCGTCCTCCGAAAAGACCGGTGCCACTAAAAGCGCATCGCCGAGCATGTACTGCGTGTCAAGATACCGGACAGCCGGATCTTCCGTGAACTCCATCACCATCGGACGCATAACCGGAATGCCCGTTTCGTGCGCCTCCTTTGCCTTGGCGTACACATACGGCATCAGCCTGCATTTAAGCTTCACAAAATGCCTCAGCACCCTGCACGATTCTTCGTCAAAAAGCCAGGGGACGCGATAGGAGCCGGATCCGTGCAGCCTGCTGTGCGAGGAAAGCAGTCCGAACGCCAGCCATCTCTTATAGAGATCCGGTGTTGCCGTACTCTCAAATCCGGAAATATCATGGCTCCAGAACGAAAAACCGCTCATGGCAAATGAAAGTCCGCCGCGCAGCGTTTCCGCCATAGAAGGATATGTCGCCATGCAGTCTCCGCCCCAGTGGACCGGGAACTTCTGGGATCCCACAGTAGCGCTGCGTGCGAAAAGCAGGGCATTTCCCACGCCTTTTTCCCTCTCAAGCAGTTCAAACACACATTTGTTGTAAAGATAAGTATAATAATTGTGCATCGCTTCCGGATTGCTGCCGTCATAATACCGGACATTAACCGGTATCCGTTCGCCGAAATCTGTCTTGAAGCAGTCAACACCCATATCCGTCAGGCGCTTCAGCTGTTTCTGGAACCAAAGAGAAGCTGCGGGATTTGTAAAATCAACAAGTCCCATGCCATACTCCCAATTGTCCGTCTGCCATACGCCGTGCCCATCCGCGCGCATTAAAAGATAGCCGTTTTTCCGCCCTTCCTCAAAAAGCGCCGTATGCTGTGCAATGTAAGGATTCATCCAGACGCAGATATGCAGCCCCATCCCGTGATACCTTCTGAGCATCGCTTCCGGTTCCGGAAATACTTTTTCGTCCCATGCAAAATCGCATAAATGAAATTCCTTCATCCAAAAGCAGTCAAAGTGGAAGACGGAAAGCGGAATATCCCTGTCCTTCATCCCCTGGATAAAAGACGTAACCGTCTTCTCGTCATAGTTTGTTGTAAAGGAAGTCGAAAGCCACAGTCCGAAGGACCATGCCGGCGGAAGTGCCGGCCTGCCCGTCATTTTCGTATAATTCTTTAAAACATCATGCAGCGACGGCCCGTAAAAGAAGGTATAGCCGAGGCTTTCTCCCGGTACCGAAAAACCGACATAGCCGACCTTCTCACTCGCTGCCTCGAAAGATACATTCCCTGTATAGTCGACCAGCACGCCGTAGCCTTTATTCGTCATATAAAACGGCACGCTCTTGTAAGCGAAATCACTGGCGGTTCCGCCGTCCTCATTCCAGGTTTCCACGGTCTGCCCGTTTTTGGCAAATGCAGTAAAACGTTCGCCGAAACCGTAGACGCTTTCCTTCGCATCAAGGGAAAGTTCCGTAACCATATACGGCTTCATGCGTGTCTCATCCAGGTAATTCTCTTCCGGACGCATTGAAACCGGCTGTCTGTCCCAGCGGATATAGCCCAGATTCCGAAAACCGCATTTTGTAATCACACGTCCCGCTGCTTCAAAAGAATATGAAAAATCAGCCTTCGTCACACGCACCGTGACGTCCCCTGAATGCATCAGATAAGCTTCCGGAGTTTCTTCCAGCTGCACCCTATAAACTTCTTCCGGTTCAGGATTTCTTTTGATGTCAAATTGCGGCGCCCTTTCCTCATAGCCCGCAAAATGAAACGCTTTCACATAAATGGCATTTTTCCCGACCGCCCTGAATTCAAGTGTTATGCAGGGCAGGTTCGGTGTATCGCCTCTTGAGATGTCTTTGCGGACCGGCGCAAGGATCCGCATTCCGCCTTCCATCGCCTGCATTTCGTAAGCCATCGATGCATAAAGCGCATTTGCCCTCTCACTGCGCAGCCAGTAGCCTTCTGTAAACTTCATACGCATCCTCCCGAAGCCCGGAGCTTCCTGTATAACCATAAAATTTTCAATTAAATGAATGTGTTTTCTTACTGCATGATGGTTTGTACTGCTCTATTACTTTGGATCGCTCCATTACTTTGGATCGCTCCATTACTTTGGATCGCTCTGCCGCTTCGCAAGTGCTCCGCTGCTTCGTGCTTCCTTCATACCGAAAACTTTTAAAACTTGCACCATAAAATATGCATCGATTTTCGCCGGCTTTATATAACCGGATAAATTATAGCATATTCTCCGAATAGGACTACCTGTAGAATTGGAGTAATATTTTAAGACAGACCTCTGATTATTGACAGCCATCATTCACGCAACCGGCATAGCCTGTCCGGCATCAGACCTTAAGGTACAGGCATTCCTCACTCACCGGACGCAAGATCGGCCGGATTGCCGTAAGCTCCTTAAGAAATCTCTGCCGCTTCATCGGAAGCGCTTACCGAAGAAAGTTCTGATTCCATCCTGCCCTGACGGTATAAACGGCTCTCGTCCGACGGCGTCCCTCCGGTAATGCGGCGGAACTGCCTGGAAAAATACAGCGGATCCGAAAAACCGCAGGAAAGGGCTGCCGCTTTGACACTTGCCTGATTCTGCAGCATTTTCCGCGCCTGCTCCATCCGGTAGCGGCTTAAATATTCCACCGGAGACATGCCGGAATTTTCCCTGAAGGCGCGATATAAAGTCGTCCTGCCCAGATTCATCATCCGGCTGAGCCTTAAGATATTAAAATCGGCGTAACGATAATTCGCTTCGATATAAGCTACGGCAATTCCGAATCTTTCCCCTTTTTCAGAAATATCCGCATCACTGTTCCGGTTCCGGTCGCCGATACAGCCCGCAATGGCAGCTGCGAGGCCCGCCGCCTCTTTTCTTCGCTCCCAGTCATGGGTACACTGTACCGCCTTTTCAAAATATCCGAGAATTCTGTCTTCCGGTATCTCAGGAAACACAGGCAGATTCAGGGGAATACCCATTTCCCGGAGAAAATCTGCCGTACGTTCCCCGGTAAACTCAATCCAGGTATATTCCCACGGTGATTCCGCATCCGGATAATAATGTACCGTCGTATAAGGCGTTATTAAAAAGCTCTCGCCTTTTTTTACCGGATACGAGCGCCGGTTCACGATAAAAGTACCGCTGCCCTTAATAATATAATGGATAATATAGCAACTCCTCATTCCCGGGCCGTAGCTGTGCATGTCGCTGCAGTCCTGCCGGCCCGCGCCGATCAGCTGTATCCCGAAGAACCGTTCTTCCGGCTTTGTTTCATTTTCCCCTGCCATGACAACCCCATTTTTCCTTTTCCCGCTTTCCGTCATACTCTGGCATTTCGTTGCTTTTCCGCCCTGTGTGCCCCGTCCGTCCGCAGCTTTTCCCACTTTGCATACTCCGGCATTCCTCAGCTTTTCCGCCCTGCACGCACCAATACTGCGCAGCATTTCCCATTCGTCGAATAATCCATATTTGCGGAACATTTGTCCATATCATGTTTTGATTATAGCTGTATACTTTAAACTGTACAAGGCAATTCAAAACATCTGTCTGAAACAAAACTCTATAATGTGGAAAATGAAAGGCGCAAAAAAATGATTAAGCTTACACCTCCCATGGGCTGGAATTCCTGGAATACTTTCGGTGAAAACATCAGCGACAAATTAATCAGGGAGACTGCCGACTGCATGGTCAGCCAGGGTCTTCTGGAAACCGGCTACAATTATCTCGTAATTGATGACTGCTGGGCCTTAAAAGAACGCGATTCAAAAGACCGCCTGGTACCGAATCCCGAAAAATTTCCGGACGGTATGAAAGCCGTCGCCGATTACGTACACAGTAAAGGTCTTAAATTCGGCATGTATTCCTGTGCCGGGAATCTTACCTGCGCAGGCTACCCCGGAAGCTACGAACACGAATTCATCGATGCGGAAACCTTTGCCGGCTGGGGCGTCGATTTCCTGAAATACGATTACTGCTACCACAGCCCGATCATCGCCGGAAAATACCTCTATCGCAGGATGGGGCTGGCGCTTGAAAACTGCGGAAGAGATATTCTTTTCAGCGCCTGCTCCTGGGGTGCCGACGAAACCCAGGAATGGATCAAAGAAACCGGTGCAAGTATGTGGCGCTCGACCGGCGATATCTTCGATACCTGGGAATCCGTAAAAAGCCTCACGCATACGCAGGAAAAACTCCACCCCTACAACGGCGTCGGCTGCTTCAACGATATGGACATGCTGATTGTCGGAATGTACGGAAAAGGGAATGTCGGCCTTGCCGGCTGCACGGATATCCAGTACAGGACGCACTATTCCATCTGGGCGCTCTTAGGCTCTCCGCTTATGATCGGCTGCGACATCCGTGAAATGAACGACGCCACAAAGAAAATACTGACAAATGAAGACCTGATTGCCGTCGATCAGGATCCGCTCTGCCGCCAGCCGGTTAAGCTTTCCGGAATCTGGGCCGGAGAGGACATGGTTCTCTATTCCCGGGATTTAAGCAACGGCGATATTGCCGTCGGACTCTTCAACCTGAGCGGCGAAAAAGGTGTAGCGCGCTTCAATCTCGACGAACTTGCCCTTCCTTTCAGCACAGGCAAAACGCTGGAAATGAAAGACCTCTGGACGAAAGAGACTTTCCGCGTGACCAACTCTTCATTTTCAAAGGAACTTGAAGCCTATGACTGTGCCGTCTACCGCGCGAAAGTCGTAGACCAGAACTGACAGTCAGGTATACTTAGGCCGCAGACCGGAACAGACACTAAACCATACCAAAACCGCAGACCGGAACAGGCACTAAGCCATGTCAAAACCGCGGACCGGAACAGACACTAAGCAATACTAAGGACGTGGATCGGTGCAGAAAATAAGTCGTACTAAGGGGGCCCGCCATACAAACCAACTTAAATACAGAATCTTCCACACAGAATTCAATTTGTGCTGAATGCGGTAAGAACCTTACCTATAATGAAATCGGGGCCACAAAGCGCTTCATAAACCGCTCTGCGACAAAATATTTCTGTTTTCACTGCCTCGCAGAAAAACTGGGCTGCAGCGAAGAACGCATCCAGGAAAAAATCGAACTATTTAAAAAACAGGGCTGCACGCTTTTCGTGTAGCCCTGTTTTCAGGATCCTGAAGCTGTTCATTTAAAAAGCCATCAAACTTTTTACTCAATAAATCTCCTCTCTATACCAATAATCATCCCGGTATTTTTTTGCTTTCTCAATCTCCGCAGACGGCGTTTTCAGCTTACGTGAATATTTTTTTGAATGCCTCGTAATTTCTCTCATTTCCCGGGCTGCAGTAAACAGCAAATTCCACCCTGTCAAACACCTTCGGAAATTCACCGAAAACAGTCTTATATGCCCTTGCGACAACCTCCGGGTCATTTTGAAACGCACCGCACCCGAACGCACCAAGCACAAGAATATCCGCCTGCTTTGCCGCCGCGACCGTCAGCATATGGATTGCACGCTTCACATGGTATCCGAAAAGCTCCGCATCGTTCATAAACGTGCCGTTTTGAACCAGCCCGGCATACATATTAGACTTTTTTCTTAAATCCGGGGCCGCGATAATTATGACATCAACGGTAACCCAGTCTGACTTATCCATCCTCTTCGGCAGGTCTTCATCCGTTTTGCAGATAATGACACCTTCCGTATAAACAAGCGAGTCAGATGCCTTGGGCGTATTAAGATCGCTGTGGTGCTTATAAAATGAATCCCTCAGCGTCCTCCTGTAGAGCAGCGGATACAGCGTCGATGTCCGGCACAGGCATTCTTCCTGGGCGGATGCCCCATTTACAACGCCTCCGCCGGCATGAAAGGCATTTGCAAAATTCATGACCGCAATCTTTTTGCCCGGATTCTCCTTATGCAGCCGCATCGCTGCCTCGAAGCTCCGGCTCTTTGTAACTGCAAGCTGCATATCCTTTACCCTGCCTGCGTCGAACGGCGGATAGTCATCCTCATAAAAAACTTCCGTTCTCTGTTTGGCCAAAGGCAGAGACGCCGCGAGATCAGCATCCGTTACAATCCACTTCTGCGTATCCTCAAAGATCTCAATTCTTTCTTCCCTGGTTGACATGAAATCCCTCCGAATCATATATTTTTACCATAAAAAATTAACCGTATTTTCGATAACACTAAAACGGAAATTTTTATGCCGCCGCATTTGCATTGATCTGCTCAATAACCTTCTTGATTCCCATCCAGACGTTCAAATCCGTAAATACGTCCACGACGCTGCCGCGGTCGGTAAACGGAGACTCCTGCAGAACCGATAAATCCTTCATTATTCCGTTATGCACAATATATTCCACGATTTGATTCACAAAATATATCTGTCTGCTGTCAAGATTCGCGCTGTCAAGATATTCTGAGAAAGCTTCTTTTGCCGCATTCATATCAAGTCCCACGATACTTCGGACAAATTCTCCGAGAGGCTCTTCGCCGTACTCTTTTTCATATTCTTCCCTGGTTCCGACTTCACTCCAGAGAATTGATTCCAACGCTTTTACATCTGTTCCTGAAAGCGGTTTATTCGTCCTCAGTTTCGCAATAGCGATATTATCCTGATGCCGCCGGACATAATATTCCGCCTTTGCCTTGTAATTCTTCAGCTCGTCATTTTCCAGCTCGGAATCATGCCACTCCGTACTCATGATATCGTCCGTAAAATTTGTATCATATCTTTTTGAAATATCCGGTATATATTTCATTAAATCGCGAAGTTCTTCTCTGATGTGTTCAAACTCATTGATTCCTGCACTTTCAAGATAATCCGTATGCAGAATCTTCTGAATCAATTCCGTCTTTGCCCGGATTTCCGGAATGTTGGCAACACCGGCGATGCCGTTAACCCGTTTCACAAGATCCGACCTTGCTTTTGAATATTTTTTTCCGACCAGACAGGCAAGTTCAATTCCATACATCAAGGCGTCAAAGCGCACGGCACTGATTTCATCTCCGTCCAGAAGCAATTTACGCAGTAAATTAGCGGATTCCGAATGTTTTTAGGACTCAGGGAATCGCGAAGCGATGGAGCAATCCGAAGCATCATAGGTGTCAAAAGGTACTTTTGACACCCACATCATTTTATATAAATCTTTACAGCAAACATCGCCAATTTCGTCATTAATGCATCAATGGCGAAATTGGCATCGTAAATGAAGTAATTAGCGTAAAACTTCCTTATCGTATTTCGCGTGAAAATTCAAAGGTTCTGAAATCCAGCCGGCCTTTTCCAATGAATCGGAAGTTCAGAGCGCAAACGCCGTCCGGAATTTCCACAGTTCCGGGTATTGTCTGCCACTCCCCGCTATTCGCCGGGATTCCGATGCTTCCGCACTCCTGTTCCGCCGCCCCCTCATCTTTGGCTCTTGCCACCGTAAGCTTCAGCGTTCCTTCTGCCTTTCCCCTCACCGTCACAGACACGTGCCGTATTCCCTCAAATTTAAAATACTTATAGCCCGCCACGGATCCGTCCTGCATATTTGCTATATACTGTTCCGCACAAATCCGGTCTTCCGCAGCCGCTTTTTCATCCGGTTCGTGATCCGCAGTATCCTGCGTAAGATAGGGATATTCTTCACCCATTGCCTTCGGGCTTGAAAAAACCGCTCCATTTTCCGACTGCAGCCTGCAGCAGCAGTAAGCCGGATGCAGCCCCTCCGCCGTAAGAGGCCCGTCGTTCAGACCGCACGAGGTCACTTCGGCCTGCGCAATCCTGCCCTGTGCGTCAAAATAGATTTTTTCCGCGCACCCCTGTCGGCTGAAGTTCGTGCGGTTCGTCTGCCTGTGGTAGAAAACATACCACTGTCCGTCGATGCACTCGATACCTCCATGCGTATTGCCGAGACAGTTCAGGGATTCTTTCTCCGTCCGGCCGTTTAAATAAATATCCCCGATATCCACGAGCGTTCCGCCGAAGCGGTAATCCCTGTCCGGCACGTCACTTACCGCATAGCAGAGCTCATGGCTGTTAACGGAAGAATATACAAAGTAATACCGTTTTCCCACTTTCCTTATCGAGCTCGCTTCAAAGAATTCATGTCCTTCGAAGCCTGTCCCTTTGGAATCCATGACAGTCGGCATAAGACGATGCGGCTCTTCCCTTATCGTCAGCATATCCTCCCGGAGCTTCATTACCACGGACGCCTTCTCCCCATTTTCCATTTCCGGCCGTATGGGTGCATTTCCCGAGTACAGATAAATACTTCCGTCATCGTCCCGGAAAATGCCCGGGTCAAAGGAAATAAAGTCTCCTTCCCTGCGTCCCAGAACAGTTCCGTCCGGATAATGAACAAAACCGAGATACTCATACTGCCCGGCCGGTGTATCGCAGACGGCGACGCCCACTTCCGGAAGAAAATCCAGACAATAATAAAGATAATAGCGGCCGTCCGGCCCGCGCACGACATCCGGCGCCCACAGGGCATGTATTCCCGGGGCGTTGAGATCATCCCGCCCGGGCACATGCGGCAGGCCGTAAGCCGGTTCAGGCTCCGGGGCATCCGCAGGAATATTCTGGTTCCGGGGATCCTGTACCTTCCGGTAAATGACACCCTCATACCGCCAGTCCGACAGATCGTGAATATCCGCCGAATAAGAAATATAATCGTTCAGACAGAACATGGCGCCGTTAAAACGGTCATGGCTGCCGTAAATATAGATCCGCCCGTCAAAGACATGCGGCTCCCCGTCAGGAATATATTCAAAAGACGGAAGATATGGATTCATAACTTCATTTTTCATAACTGCACGCTCCTAATAATTAAAAGATTTCAATTTTTTCGATATATTCGGGTCATCATGGTACCGATATGAGAATTTTCATTTCAGGCAATTCCGCCCTATCAGACTTCTCCGGGTCAGCTGTCCCGGAAAACCGTGATAAGGCTTTTTATTTCAGCCTCACTGTCAGCATAGGTATGTGATATTCTCTCCAGCGAATCGGCCAGAAGCTTCGACTTTCTGCATTCGTCTGAAACATTTGCCGCCAGTACTCCTATTTTTGTCATGATGCGCCCGGAATATGCATCCTTCGTATAAAAATTGATTTTTAGCGCAGTAAGGCCGGACGAAGCTTCCGACAGTTCTGAAGATACTTTTTGAAGAAGCGGAACTATTTTCGGCATTGTTTCCGGTTTTATTGAGATCCTGCAGGCACTTCCGGAACCGCCGGTTCCAGCAGAATAATTATCTTTTTTTACACTCTTAACCGAAATATCGGCTCCGTTTTTTGTGGCATTAATGCTTTCAGTCATAATGTCAACTTCTCCCAGAATTGAAACCAGACGTCTCAGTTCAAATCCCGAAAGTTCAATATTATATTTCGCTTTAAGCCAGAGTGCCAAAGCCTCGTAATCAAATGGTGAAATAATAGTCCCGGCAGCAAAATCAACTGTACCGAATAATTCATCCGCAAAACCTTTATCCGCAAGGATTTTAAAAGCCTCAATAAAGTCCAGCGTTTTTTCATCTATCCCGTAGCGGTGCAGCAATGATTCAACTGCTCTGCCGAATTCCGGATTCGTTTCTTCATATTTTAAAACAAAAGCAAGAAGATAAGCAGTCATCTCAGGATTATTCCCGTTCAATAAAACATTCGGAATGGAACTTGCCCTCCCGGCTGCGGCCTCTTCGGCAATCGTTCCGAACAGCTGCAGAGCACCCTGCCTGTCCTTATCCGGGAGCGAACGCAGATAGCTGTTCAGGAATTGATCCATCTCTTTAAGTTCGCCCGACTGAGGCTGTTCTTCGGTCGTATAAGTTCCGTCACCGGAGAACTTAAAATAAGCATTCGGGCAGTGATTTTCAAAAAATCCGACGCTGCTTATGTTCTGCGGCTGATAATACTTCTTTTTACCGATATCATTTAAAAGGATATTGACATAATCATCCCTGCTGTTGTTATTTTCAATTTTGTCCTGATTTTTTGCTATCTGATCATGGTACTTATTAATAAACTGATCAGAGAATCCCTGACCGTCCATTGAGACACAGCGGTCTACAGAATCATCCATTACTGTTATGTATTTGGCTTTATTTCCGCCTTTTGAATGACCCAGTACTGTCACAGAACTGTAATCACCCTCATCTTTCTTAAGCCGGAACCATTTCAATGCATTTTCCTGCTGAGCTGTAGATACCCCGTCAGCCTGATCTGTTGACGCACCGCCGACAAAATCATCCTTCCATTCATTCGTCTCAGTGCCTTTAAATGCAAAAACTGCCTCTTTACTGTCAGGATTTACAAAAACTGCACTTACCCCGTCGCCTCCGCCGTCGCCGCTGTCTACATGAACGGAGCCGATTCTCAGGGACATCAGGGTATCATCCGACTTTACTGCCCCGAGAATATCATTCCATTCACCATTGTCCATCATGTCTGATGCACCGACGTTGTCTCCATTCAGCGTGCTCAGCCAATCTCCGACCGTCTCTGCCTTTGTCGCCGTAATGCTGTTGTCCCCGCCGACATACATCAGATTTTCAAGAAGCATCAATTGTTCCGTGCTGAGTTGTTTGTCCATAGCCGCTCCTGTCTTAAAAAAGATGTGGATGTCAAAATGTTTTTCCTGCAGGCAGGAAGCTTTTTGACCTTTTGACGCCTGAGCCGTTATAAATTATTAAAAAGATCTTTATATTGATAATCCGACGATTGTATTCTTCCTGTCCTGATCTTTTGTTCAGCAGACGAATCATTAACTGCATATACCGTATATGTTCCTTTAAGGTTAAGTTCACTGCACATTTTTTCTCTGACTGAATCTGCAGCCTCCTGAAATGCCGCATCGTCAGAAAAGGTGTTTTCTCCGACAAGAAAGATATAAAACTCCGGCGACAGAGCCGGCTCCGCAGACCTGAGTTCTTCAATCGTCATATCGCCTGTGAATCCGGATCCGCGAAGATCCTTTACAAGTGCGTAAACTCCGACACTGCCCGGCACGGCACCTGTCAGGCTGTTCCGGATATATGTCTCATAAGTTCCTGCTGCCAGCCGTCCGTAATAATCGTCCACGATATTTTCCACAGGCTCCTTATCATTTCCGTAAACCCACAGCCTGTTCAGATACTGGGCATTTTCTGTTTCTGTCCTATACGCCTCTAAATCTGACTTCTCCACAAAATTAAATACGGAATGATCCGTATAAGCGGTCTGGTACTGACAGGATGTAACCGTAAACTCAAGGCCCGGATATTTTTCTCCCAGATAGGAAACCGCTCCCCTGTACTGCCGCAGCACATACAATTGCAGATCTGTAAGATTTCCGCTTTTAATTGTGTCTTCACCGACAAATGCCGATGTAAGAAAACTCTCTTCTTCCTGCGTCAGTGCGCTCTGAACAGCCATACTTTCCTCTCCCTTTTCTCCGGAATTACTTTTGCTTTCTTTATCTGCAGACGAATTACTGATGCTGCACCCGACTGCTGCAACTGTTATCATCCCTAACAATACCAGCGAAATTATTTTCTTCATAAATATCTCCGCAATTTTTATTCAGATGCTTAATGATAATACAGGCCGTACTGTCCTCTATACCGTATTGTCCTCTATGCCGTACTGTCCTATAAACCGGATATATCTTATCATACTTTGTTTTATGTAAAAGATTCAATAACCCGATATAATGACGTTCAAAGGCGATAAATGACATCGCGGATTGTTACACTCCTTCTGTCCTCAATAAGGCATCCTCCGGCTGTTCCCGGAAGAGAAGGCTCAGCGAAAAAGTTCTTTCAGGTCCCCGTAGCCTTCTTCTTCCATTTTTTCAAACGGAACGAAGCGTATGGAGGCGCCGTCGATACAATAGTGCGTTCCGCCGGGAGCTTCCGGATCGTCATAAAAGACATGACCGAGATGCGAGCCGCCGACGCGGCTCTTTATCTCCGTCCGCAGCAAACAACAGGATCTGTCTTCATGCTGCACCAGCACATTTTCATCGATCGGTTTGGAAAATGCAGGCCAGCCGCAGGAACTCCGGTATTTGTCCATGGACGTAAAAAGCGGCTCGCCGGTCACGACATCGACATAAAGCCCCTTCTTGTCCTGCTGTCCGTACGGATGGGAAAATGCCGGCTCCGTGCCTTCTTCCTGCGTAACGTGATACTGCTCCGGCGTCAGGGTTTTCCGGATTTCTTCGTCTGAAGGTTTCGTATACCCGGCCGCATCAATCCGTATCCCGGCCGCTTCCCGGATCTTCTTCGGCGAAATATGACAGTAGCCTCCGGGGTTCTTCTCGAGATACCTCTGATGGTAATCCTCCGCCTCGCAGAAGCTTTCAATAGGCTTCAGCTCTGTAAAAAAAACAGGCTCGCGGTCCCGGACAGTGCGAAAAACCTTTTCGCAGATGCGGGCATCTTCTTCATTTTCATAATAAACACCGGTCTGGTACTGCTCCCCGACATCATTGCCCTGGCGGTTCCTTGCGGAGGGATCAATGACCGCAAAAAAAGCATAGAGCAGTGTCTCAAGGCTGACCTTTTCCCTGTCAAATAAAACATGTACCGCTTCCCTTGCATGTGTCGTTCCGGAGCAAACCTCCCGGTAAGTAAGATCAGATTTATTTCCGTTGGCATAGCCCGAGGTCACGGAAATCACCCCCGGAATCGAAGACATGAGTTTCTCCATACCCCAGAAACAGCCGCCGGCAAGATAGATTTCGGATTCTTTATTCATTTCAGCACTCCTTTGTACAATTAATAAATAATTCAGCACGTCCGCAATCAGGCCTGAAAAAAGTATCATGTACTTATAAAACACTCTATTTACAGAACAGGACGTTCCTGTCAAATATTTTAAATAACAGTTGCAGAAATTTCCCGGCAGAACAATAATATGTCTATTAAAGGAGGCTTTTATGATCTACTACTTCTCAGCCACCGGAAACTGCCTCTACGCAGCATCCCGGATTGCCGCCGCAACCGGGGACAGCATCTGCTCCATGAGCGACTGCCTTAAGAAAAATGAACGGACGGCATCTGACGGAGGAACAGGTCTGTTCGGGATTGTGACGCCAACGTACTTTTGGGGCCTGCCTTCGGTCACAAAAGATTTTCTCCGTAAAATGAACCTCACCCTTTCTCCGGGAACCTACTGCTATCTCCTCGTCGAATACGGAAGTACACCCGGTTCCGCCGGCTTTTTCGCCAACCGCCTTATGAAGAAGAAGGGACATGCTTTCGACGCCCGGTTCAGCGTGAGGATGCCGGATACCTGGACACCCATTTTTAATCTAAGCGACCCCCGGAAGGTTAATAAAACCATCCGAAACGGGAAAAAGCAGATTCTGGCTGCCGAAGAGAAAATCTCCGCTCGGACAGGCGGCGATTTTATCCGCCTGAAAATGCCCGTTCAGCTGTCGCTTTTTGTGTATTGTTTTTACTTCCTGATGCGGAAGACATGTCTTTTTTCCGTTGCCGACACCTGCATAGGATGCGGCCTGTGCGCGAAACAGTGTCCTGTCCAAGCGATCGAAATGAAAAACGGACGCCCCTCCTGGAAAAAGTCTTCCTGCGCCCTTTGCCTCGGCTGTCTTCATCACTGTCCGAAAGCGGCAATCCGCTATGCCTTCAACATTCGGAAACACGGGCAGTATCATTTTCCTGATTCTGAAAAAACCTGAAAGGAAAAGTATCCATTTTCCGACCGCCGGCCTGCTCTCAAACAGACCGGTATTTTTCTCTTTTACGCTCTTCAAAGAATAATTATGTCACAATTAACTTGTCCCGTCTATAAACGGACAGAATTTTCCCAACGATTACTGTGGGATATAAAAAAGAATCTTTGCACGTATACAGCTTGACATATATCCATTATCGGATGTATTATGGATATGTCAGCCGGGAAAATGGATATTATATGGTAATATCATTTAGATGTTTTTTAAGTATTATCTGGTAATATCGTTTAGATATTTTTTGAATATTATCTGCGGTATTATTTGGAATATCGTTTTGTATATTTTTCGGTATTATTGGATGTGCTTTGTTATATTCAGCATATATCCCGGATAAATTCTGAATATATCGAAAGGGTATTCTCACTTTGCTTTACAGAAAGGAAATTCAAATGACAATCGAAGAAATGAAAAGCAGGAAACGTGAACTCGGCTACTCTTATGCGAAAATCGCAGAATTATCCGGCGTTCCGGTCGGAACTGTCCAGAAGATTTTAGGAGGATTTACAGCGTCGCCGCGTTATGAAACCCTGACGGCACTTGAAAAAGTCTTTGAACCGGATGAAAAATCCATGCTGCAGGACGAAGCCCTCCGTTATAACGGAACTCAGAAAACTTCAGATTCACATACATTATCCGATTATCTGGCTCTTCCCGAAGACCGTCGTGTGGAAATGATCGACGGCGTGTTCTATGACATGAGTGCACCACTACTGATGCACCAAATAGCAGTAAGTTTCCTTAATTCAAAACTTTTGTCTTTTATAAATTCCGAAAAAGGCAATTGTATAACCTTCATCGCACCGACCGACGTCCAGCTGGACTGTGACGATAAAACGATTGTCCAGCCGGATGTTTTTGTTGTCTGCGACAGGAACAAGCTTCAGAATGGGAAAAGGGTTTTCGGGGCACCGGATCTTATTATCGAAATACTTTCTGACTCGACGAAAAACCGGGATATGTATCTGAAATCAGAGAAGTACCGCAAAGCCGGTGTCCGCGAATACTGGCTTGTCGACCTTAAAAAAGAAAAAATAATCGTCAATGATTTTGAGCACGAGGATCTTGCACTATACGGTTTTGAAGAAAAAGTACCGGTCGGAATCTTCGGGGGAAAGTACAGTATCCGTATGAAGGAAATGAAAGAAACCGGAATGAACCTCTAATCCGGATCTTCTTAAATCCGTGTGCGCGGCCGGGTTTTCCGGACCGCGCTTTCCGTAACCGCAAGTCCTCCCTGTGCCGTTTCCTTGTACTTTTCCGGCATATCGTGTCCGATCTCATTCATCGCTTCGATTACTTCATCGGCGGGGATTGCAGATTTTATGCCTGCCATCACCATGTCGCAGGCACTCACTGCAGCCTCTGCGGCCGCCGCATTCCTTTTTATACAGGGCACCTCAACGAGGCCTCCGACAGGATCACAGGTAAGGCCTAAAAAGCTTTTCAGGGCAATAGCCGCTGCATCGCATATCTGCTGCGGCGTTCCGCCCTGCAGATGGACGGTCATCCCTGCCGCCATTGCAGCAGCTGACCCGATTTCCGCCTGGCATCCGCCTGCCGCACCCGAAAGTGAAGCTTTCTGTGAAATCACCTCACCGATTCCTGCGGCCGTAAAAAGGGCCATAGCACACTTTTTATTATCAATACCGGTTTTTTCCTGATAGGAAATAAGAACTGCCGGAATGACTCCGCAGGAACCGGCGGTCGGAGCTGCCACAATGCGTCCCATGCAGGCATTGGTTTCAGCCATGCAGACCGCTCTGGCAATAACTTTTCCCATAAATGATCCGCTCAGGTTCATGCCGGATTCGACGTACTCCCAAAAAAGCGCTCCGTCGCCTCCGGAAAGCCGGCTTGCCGACCTCTTTTTCTTATCATAGGAAGCATCTGCGGACAGCATGGCTTCATACATTTTATTCATATCCTGAAGAGACTCGTCCGGCGATACCTGCCTTTCGCAGCAGTCGTCGGCTCTTATTACCTCCCAGAACTCCTTATCTTCATTTTTGCATATTTTACATATTTCTTTAAGCGAATGATAGCTCATGATTACACCACCCCATCAGACAATTTCTTTCCACGGACTGTAATACGTGACCTTCAGGACGCCTTCAAGATGTTCCAGCCACTTGAGCGCCTCCTGCGGTATTTCTTCGTCACACTCTATTACCATTACGGCATCGCCGCCCCTGCTCTCACGGTACAGCTGCATTTCCGCCACATTCACGGATTTATGCGAAAGCATGGACGTCACCTCGGCAATGTGTCCCGGCTGATCCACGTTATGCACAATAAGCGTCGGATATTCTCCGCTGAAATTGGCTTCAAGGCCGTCGATCTTATGTATATTGATGCGCCCGCCTCCAATAGATTCTCCCTGTATTTCCAGGGCACGGCAGACGGCACCTTTGAGTTTCAGAACGGCCGTATTCGGATGAGCGCTTCGAAGATGCGCTTCCCCGAATGTTATCTTCATGCCCGCATTTTCTGCAATAGCGAGGCTGTCCGGAATACGTCTGTCATCTTCCTTCATTCCCAGAAGGCCCGCTGCAATCGCCTGCTTCGTTCCATGGCCGTTTCCGGTATTCAGAAAGCTTCCGTACAGCAGAATCTCGGCCTCCGTCACCGGCTCTCCCAAAAGCTGTCTTGAAACCAGGCCCAGTTTGACTGCTCCGGCTGTATGCGAACTTGAAGGGCCGACCATGACCGGACCGATTATATCAAAAATACTCATTTTTCTCCTTATCTGCATCTCTTTTGACTCTAATGTTTCACATAACTGCAAAGCAAAAGTGCTGCCAGCACCATCACAAAACCTATAACCGATACAGCGGTCACGCTTTCATGATAAAATAGTATCCCCAGAAGAGCAGCTGTGACAGGCTCAATGGACGCAATAATTGCGGCTTTTCCATTCTCCACACTCTTAAGTCCCCAGGTGTAAAGAAGATAGGGCACCACCGTGCATACTGCGGCAAAACAAAATGAAAAGGCTGTATCCGCCGGTGCCGCAAAAATATATTTTACGACCGTCGTATGATTGCTTAAGGCGAACGATCCGGCTGCCGCCGCAAGAAAAGTATAAAATGTAATTGTCATGCTGTCATAGCCGCGCTTAATCGCAAATCTTCCAAAAATTGAATAAAGTGCATATCCAAGCCCTGCGCCCAAACCGTAAAGCAGTCCTGCAAAGGAGATTCTGTTATCCGCAGATGCTATTCCCGTAACGAAACAGCATCCTGAAAACATGAGCACAAGTGCCGCAAAGCGCACCAGGGTAATTCTCTCATGAAACAAGATAAAAGAAAGCACAATGACAAAAGCCGGAGCCGTATAAAGAAGGATAGCAGCAACTGAAAGTGTTGTAAGCATGATTGCCTTAAAATAACAAAAGTTAAAAAAGACAATGCTGCATAACCCGGTACCGGCAAAGCACCATAAATCCCGGAGCTTTATCTTCAGCAGACTTTTCCCTCTCACTATAAGAACCACAAGCATGATGCAGGCAGTGACTGCAGAACGCAAAAAGACGATGTCCATGGATACCAGGCCGTGTCCGTTCAGCTTTCTCACCCAGAATCCCATTGTACCCCACAAAATGCCTGCCAGCAGAATGAAAATATAAGAAGCTTTTTTCACTTTTTCACCCTATAACCGTTTATTACTGTATCCTTCCGTCTTTATTATAAGCCGCGATCTCATTCTCCGGCCATTATGCTTTGCCGCAATCGTTTTTTCTGATGCTGCAGATGCTATTATATCAGATGCTTCACATTTACCGGAATCAAGGATTCCCTTCAGCATGGCACCGCCCATATTTCCGCAGCCTATAAAGCCGATTTTCATTTTCCGCATCCTCCGTCTTCAGTATTAGTCAAAACTCTGTTCCGTCCTTGCAATAATTTCGTCCTGAAGAGCCTTGCTTAAATAGTTTTTCCGGCATTAAGGAGTTCCTGCACGATTGCTTCTGTATTGTAAAGTCTGTATAGGTACTGGATTCTTTCAGCGTAATTCCTACCTTGGGCGGCGCCGGCTGGTTATTAAATTTGACCCAGAGACATTCCAGAAGTTCCTTCGCACGATTTCTATCCAATATTCCGCCGGCAATATCTTTATTATAAAACCCGATAAGATGCTGATCCAGTCTCCCGGGACTATAAGCATCCCAGGGATTGATTTCTGAAGTGACCCCGAGATGTATGAACCAGTACATCTGTATTGCCTGCCAATAGGTTACAGGAACATTTTTCGGAACATTTCTGCATTTTGTATATCCGTAATATAGGGGAGATTTATAGGGTTCATCTCCTTCACAATGCTCTGCGGTACAGCGTCAGAATATCTTCTTTCACAGTCTTTCTGGGATTAACCGCAATATTTCCGCTCTTCATGGCGTCATCTGCCATTTTGTCAAAATATTCTTCTGTTACGCCTGCATCGCTGAGCTTTTCAGGTATTCCTATCTCATGGTTCAGTTTCTTTAAAGCCTCCGTAAGCATAGGTGCACGGAAGCTGTCTTCTGCAATCTTTTTTTCTGAGATATAGTTATAGACCCTGAAATACTTTCCTTTATCTTCCGCTTCATTAAATTCTGTAACAATCGGAAGAAGGATACCATTGGCCACACCATGCGGAACATTCCAGAATGCACTGACCGGATGGCTCATCGCATGAATATTTCCCAGCCGGGCCCATGAAAATGCGATGCCTGCAAAAAGCGATCCGGACAGCATACCCTCTGCCGCCTCAGGATCAGACCTGTCTGACACATATCTTCTGATATATTTTCCGATCAGTTCCATGGCTTTTTCAGACATTGCCTCTGAAAAAGGCGATGCAGCTTTAGATATATAGGATTCAAATGCATGAATAAATGCATCAATGCCGCAGGCTGAAGATATCTGTGCCGGTACCGATGCAATAAGATCTGCATCAAGTATTGCAGCTCTGGGAATCAGCTTATAACTGAATACCGTAAGCTTATATTTTCTGCTGTGATCGGTAATAACCGAAAAAGCCGTGACCTCAGACCCTGTCCCTGCAGTTGTCGGTATTGCGATTAAAGGAATGATATCTCCGGGTACTTTTCCCCCTCCTTCATAGTCAGTAATGCTTCCGCCGTACTTTGCGACAATACCGACGGCTTTAGCCACATCCATCGGTGAACCTCCGCCAAAGGCAATAATGGAATCTGCACCGCTCTTTTTAAATGCAAGCACTGCCCTGGTTACTGTTTCCACAGACGGATTTCCTTCTGTCTCACAAAAAGAGTCTGCTTTAATCCCTGCTTTTTCAAGCAGCCTGCTGCACTTATCTACAGTCCCGATCTTCTTTAGATGAGGACCGGAAATAATAAAACTGTGTTTCATCCCGAGTCTTCCGGCAGTATCCGGAAGCTTTGATAAAGTACCTTTTCCTACAATCACTTCCTGCGGTATTGAAAACGAATAATCTTTCATATAAACGGCTCCTTCTATCAACCATGTTCCTTAACAGCTTCAGATTATATTTTTATAATGCAGTATTCTCCAGCAGGAACCCATCCTCCAGAGGGTCTTCATCATCCAGGATCCAGGTATTCATTCCCGTAATATAAGCAGATCCCGTGATTTCCGGAATAATCGCCTTCTGCCCTCCCAGGTTCACCTCGCTTACCACTCTCCCTTTAAAAAGCGCACCCGTAATGCTCTCATAAGTGAATTCCGTATTAAGTCCGAGCTTTCCTTTTGCATACAAAGCCGCCATCTTCGCACTCGTCCCGGTTCCGCAGGGTGACCGGTCAGCCTGTGCTCCTCCGAAGATCACACAGTTTCTAAGATCCGCCTTCGGATTCTTTATATGCGAGCTATAAAATTCAACCAGATCCACCGTTGCGATATCCAGATACGGATGCTTCACGGAAATGTTCTCATTTATCCGGCTTCGCAGCTTCATCCCCAGCTCTGTAATCTTTTCAACGTTTTCGGGAACCAGCTCAAGACCGATTCTGTCTGCATCGACCAATGCGAAAAAGGAGCCGCCGAAAGCAATATCAAAAGCAATCGTCTTCTCCTTTCCATCTGCATACATTACAGGCTGCAGACAATTCTCTTGATACAGGAATGAGGGTACATTCAGGATACTGACGCTCTCTGCTTTTGAATTTTTAACATGCACCTTTGTACGGATAATGCCTGACGGTACATCGAGGACAACTTCGGTCTCAGGCTCTCTCACCTTAATAAGTCCCGTCTCAACAGCCATAGAAGCAGTTCCGATGCTTCCGTGGCCGCACATATTAAGATACCCGCCGCTGTCCATGAAAATCACGCCCAGATCCGCTTCCTTGTGGACAGGTGCCGTAATAAGTGCCCCGAACATGTCCTTATGTCCGCGGGGTTCCAGCATGAGTGCACGACGGTATGCATCATAATGCGCCTCAAGAAACTGCTTTTTTTCCATCATCGTATTACCCGGAAGCTCTGGAAAACCGTCGTAGACAATCCTTGTGGCTTCTCCCATGGTATGGGAATCAATTGTTTTAAATTCGTGGGCATACTGCCCTGCACGCGGACGGAATTTAAAAGCAATCATAATTTTTCGAACCTCGCTCTCACCACATCAGCTAAAATCCTGGCCGTGCCGTCGACACCAAGCAGATCGCTGTTGATCATCAGATCCTTGTATTCCGGATTGTCAGGAGCGTATCCCGCGTATTGCTTATGATAAAATTTCCTCGCCTTATCCACATCCGCAATCATTTTTTTCGCTTCTTCCGGCTGCATACCCAGCACGTCCACACAATTGCGGAATCTCGCCCCATACGGAGCATAAACATAGATATGCATTGCATTGCTTTCATGCCCCAGAACATAATCAGAACATCTTCCCACAATAATGCAGGATTCTTTCTCCGCCAATTCCCTTATGATTTTCTGCTGTACCTGAAAGACTTTCTGCTGTCTGGAAATCGATTCCGTTCCGAGCGGAAAGACCATTTTCAGGAAACCGGAACCTGTTTCTTCACTGTCACTAATAACGGAAACAGGCAGATTCATTTTCTTTGAAGCTGCCTCAACAATATCCCTGTCATAGTATTCTATTCCCAGAAGTTCGGAAAGCCTGTGTGCGATCGGTCTGCCGAGCGAACCGAACTGGCGCGTGATCGTGACCACATATTTACTGTTATCTTCCGGCTCTGATCCGGAGACCGCACTCACAGCCATCGCCTTTTCTATCACCTTTTTGAAATCCGTGATTTTCCCCTTTTCCTTCTTTGCCATATTTGTTCTCCGATCTTCTGTAAGCGATTTTTCATCTCGCCAGACCAGCATATTTTTCTGTTTTGTCCGTTGTCAGGAATCGTGCAAGAAATGTCCTGGTTCTCTCTTCCCCGGGATGTTCCAGCACCTGATCCGGAGTTCCGCTTTCAACGATGTATCCGTCTGCCATGAAAATCACCCTGTCCGCCACCTCATGAGCAAAACTCATTTCATGCGTTACAACCACCATGGTCATTCCTTCTTTAGCTAATTCTTTCATGACCTCCAGAACATCTCCGACAAGTTCGGGATCCAATGCAGAAGTCGGTTCATCAAACAGCAGTGCCTGAGGTTCCATTGCAAGCGCTCTCGCAATAGCCACCCGCTGCTGCTGTCCTCCTGAAAGGGTGGCCGGATATACATCTGCTTTTTCGGAAAGTCCTACTTTTTTCAGCAGTTCTTCAGCGATTGTTACAGCTTCTGCTTTCGATTTATGGCCTGTCAGAACCGGCGCCAGGCACACATTCTCCCTGACCGTCAGCAATGGGAACAGATTAAACCGTTGGAAAACCATTCCCACCTCTTCCCGGAACTTTCGTATATCATAACTTTTGTCAAGTATGTTCTCACCTTTATACAGGATCTCTCCGCCTGAGGGCTTCTCTAATTGGTTGATGCAGCGCAGAAAGGTACTTTTTCCGGAGCCTGACGGTCCTATGATGCAGACCACCTCACCCGGATGGATATGGACATTAATATCTCGCAGTACTTCCAGTTCGCCGAAATTTTTCTTCATATGGCATATGTTAATCATCAGACTCTCCTTTCACTTTCAGCAGCAGAATCTTTTTTCCACCCATTTTTGAAGCACAATCAGGACAGAAATAACAACTAAATAGAATAAAGCAAGAACCGTATATGTAGGTATTGTCTGAAAACTGAGAGCCGCGTAATTCTGGGCCTGATGCGTCACCTCATTTACCGTGATGACCGAAAGCAGAGCCGTATCCTTGACAGATATAATAAACTGATTGAAAAGCCCCGGCATGGCGATCTTGAAAGCGGGCGGAATGACGACATGAAAAAGTATCTGCGCTCCGTTAAGTCCCAGTGAAGCAGCTGCCTCTTTCTGTCCCGGATCGACGCTCTGCAAAGCTCCCTTGACGATCTCTGACATAAAGGCCCCGGAATTCAGTGCGATTACAATGATACCGACTGTATTAGCCGGAAGATCAACGCCAAGCCATTTCGGAATGACAAAGTATACATATAGCGCCTGTACCATAAGGGGTGTAGCGCGGATGATCCAGATATATACTTCCGCAACTGCTTTCAGGGGCTTTATCTCTGTCTGCAAAATGTATCCGCAAAGGCTGCCGATGACAATTCCAATTAAAATGCCTGTCACAGCAATAAAAAATGTAATCCGGATTCCGGATAATAGCATCGGAATAATTGTCTGATAAAATTCAGCATCCATATTTTTGTACCCCTTTTCTGCCTGCTGCAGAAGACATACCGCAGCAGGCTTCTTCCTTACCTGGGATGTCTGCCTCTTAAGCCTTTTCTATTTGCACCATTTTTCATACAGCTTATCAAGCGTGCCATTGTCCTTTAGCATCTTCAAAGCAGCATTAAACTGATCCTTATAAGCAAAATCATTGTTATAGGCAATGGCATAGGGTGCCTGCCCCTGGTTAAATTCATCGCCAACCGTCTCAAGCTTTGTTCCTTCTGTTGTCTTAATATAAAAAGCACAGCCCGGACCATCCTGGATAACGGCATCTACTTTTTTCTGTTCAAGGGATTCATAAGCCGTTGTGATTGTGTCGTGTACTTCAATTTTTGAAGAAGTCAGATTCTTCTGTGCATACATATGTGATGCCGTACCTTTTTCAACAGCTACCGTCTTTCCGGCAAGATCTTCAACACCGGTTATCCCTTCATCATTATCCTTATTGATCATAACCATCTGGCCCGAATCACAATAGGTATCCGAGAAACTCATTACCTTTTTTCTCTCATCCGTCGCGCACAAAGCCGCTGCCGCCACATCAAGTTTTCCTTCTGCGACAGAAGCAGTCAAAGCCGAGTAATCCATAGCCTGTACGCCGCCGTCAATTTCAAATCCGAGAATATCCTGCAGATCTTTAATCATGTCGAGATCGTAGCCGATCAGGGTCGTTCCGTCTGTATCATAATAGGAAAACGGACCAAACAATCCGGAGGTTCCGGCCTTAATCGTGACGCCCTTCATGGATCCGGTCACATCACCCGAAGAAGCTGCTGATGCTGTTGCAGAAGCTGCCGCACTTCCGGCTGATGCTGTACCTGACGCTGCTCCTGTTGTTCCTGATCCTGAAGATGCACCGGATTTTACCGATGCTTCCGCAGACTGGCTTTGTGCTGACGTCCCGGCTGATGCTGTGTTTCCGCAAGCCGCCAAAATAAACGCCATACTGCCCGCTGTAAGGATTTCCAGAAATTTTTTCATATGCATTTCCTCCTCATTTTTTATTACAACTAAAAAGCACTGCATTTTTTGCAACACTTTTGTTGTCCGTGATAGCACTTGGTCCAAATGCCCCTGTACAGACGCATCCTTCACAGTCCGCGCTTTTGTTGTCCTTAATAATACCTGGTGCAAATACCTGACTGCGCCCTGCTGCAAAGATTAAAAAGGTTCTTTTCAGGACGGGAGCTTTTGTGCTTTTTGCTCTGCGTCATACATTATGCCTGTATTCATAAGGCAGTATCCTGCACATTCCAAAATGATCAGCTTCTTCAATAAAATTCAGTGTATCTTTCAGTATTGCCGTCTGCATCGGAATATTATTCGGTTCTCCTGCATTTGACCCGATCGGCACATGCGGGGCTGTGATACGCGGCGCACCCTGCTGTCTGGCAATAGGCGGAAGGGCAGCTATAACGCAGCATGACATACCTGCCGCTTCACAGCATCTTGTTACTATAGTTGCCGAACGATGGCAGGTACCGCAGCCGCCGGTACAGAGCACAATATCAACTCCCTGTTCTTTAAGCTTACGGGCGATCTCAGGGCCTGTCTCATTTCTGAATTTATCGACATTTCCGCCGCCTCCCATAAAACCATACATCTCATCCGCCAATGAACCGATAAATCCTTCTTTTACCAGCTCTCTCAGCCTGTCCAAAGGAAACATGGCATTCACATCTTTATTGATATCCGAATTATCGAATCCTCCGTGCGTCACCATGAGCTTCGAAGTATCAATATCCGAAGGAATAACACGATAGCTGTAATCCCCCGATGTATCATAGGGTACCTGGGTCTTTTGATGAATGCCTCCTGCTGTAATAAAAGCGACTTTACATTCCTTCAGCGGTTTCGTAAGCGGTGTCCAGACCGGTTCCGGAGTCACCGGCACGAAGATCTCGGACTGCATCCCTTCCACAACGGTTAATTTCATAGTCCTCTCCAATCTGCGCTTTTATGCGCCTTCTTCTGCACTTCTTCTGACAGAACCTGCAAACAGCCGAATTAAGCTCCTGCTTTATGTACCGGATTCTGCCGTCCCTCAGGAAGAACCTGCAGATAGCTGAAATAAAATTCTACCTTCTGTCCCTGTTCCAGGAACACATCTGTAAATACCCAGCGTCTCGGAACAGTCACCACTCCAAGCCTTCCCTGAATATCCACTTTTACAGCCGTATCATTTACCTGTACGATCTTTCCCCGCGTCAGAATCGGCTTCAATTCTATCTTCATGGATGCTCCTTTCTGCACTGTCTTAGATTCTGTCCATTATCTTTTCCCTGGGAAGTCCCAGAATCTCATTATTCCTGTCAATGATACTCTGGCTCCATTTCCTGGCTGCCGGTTTAATTTCAACTCCCATCATTTTATTCTTAAGCATCTGTACTGCACGCGCTGCATCATTCGGGCATATTTCCGAACAGCCGGCTACTTCATTTTCAAAGCCATTGATATCTTTATTGGTTTCGATCATGGCATCGGCATATTCATTGCCTACGACCAGCTGGCCCTGATAGGCGCAGAAGGAAACTCCTACTACCGGAATACCTCTGCTGCCGATCTGGCCTATATGGGAAATAAAATCAATATGATTGTTTCCAAAGCCCTCCGTTGTAACAATTGCACCTTCTGCATCAAGTGCCTCTATCCAGGCCCCGAGACGTTCCGAAACAAAGCTCTTCTCGTCATTGACCTGCGGGCTTCCGATAAAGATCACGCCCATAAGATCCAGTTCATCATCCTCTGCCAGGGCCTCAATCAAAGGTTCCCTGAAATAATGTCTGGTCATCTCCTTGGTAGCAGGTCCGATGCAGGTAAGCGCATGTATTCCGCCGTCCCTGACTTCATTGGGCGAAAGCATCAGAGGCACATTTCCCAAATCCACATTTTTCTGTCCGCCGGGCACGCCGCAAGGCTCTGCCGGACACAGAATATTATCATGCATCGCTCCCTGCCCCATGATTTCCTTTACCAGAACAACTCTCGGCCTTCCGTATTTGCGGATATCCCTGCAAAGTTCTTCACGCTTCGGTTTCTCCGCAGTTTTCTTCAGGACGTCCCGAACTGCCTGAATAACTGCATCTTCACATTTATGTGCAGCAAACGGGCCCCGGCGTTCCATCCCTGTCTTACTTTGAATAACCGTTTCAACGCGAATGATGATGTCGTCCGGATCTGCGCATCCGGGATGCCCAAAGAACATCTTTTCATCCAAAAAACCTTCTGAGGAACCGAATTCATGGATCTGCGTCCCGTCTTCATCAACGCCTGTGAGCATGAACACAGCGCCCTCCAGCACATTTGTAACTCCCTCACCAAGTTTCCCCTCTGCTTTTGCGGCTATCGGACAGACATCCATGATCGTGTCCGTATATATATGCCGCTGCTGCGGTTTAATGATATCCATCTTAATATCCTTCACAAGCGGATCGGCCTTTATGGCCTTTTTCAAGATTTTTCCGTCTATTTTTAATATCCCGTTCTGAAAAGACGTCTCATCGGCAATGATCACATCTTTAACCTGAAAAATCTTTTTCTTCAGGGTTCGGAGCACTTTTTCGGTTCTTTCTGTCAGTTCCTGAGGAATTGCCGTTTCCATACCGACCGGAATGTCAAGCTTCAGCCCTTCAAGCCTTTCAATGGCAACATGGATCATTCTGCAGGACGCCGGTCCGGATCCCGTCCCTGCCGCTGCTCCTGATTTTACTTCCGGCTTTATTTCCGGACCTGATGCTGACTTTGTTCCCGATCCTGATTCCGGCTTTGCTTCCGGTGATTCTGCATTGATCCCATCAAGCATTGCTGCCGTTATCGGCGTAAGAGCCTCAGTGTCCGTTTCAAGCTTCCTTCCGAGCACCTGCTCTATCGTCAGCCCTTCCTTGCTTAATGCAAGCAGCCCGGCATCCGCCATATCCTCGAACAGATCCGGATCCTCGAGATCTGCTCCGCTGATCACCAGGCCTTTTTGACGCCTGCAGCAAAAAACAGCGGGATCTTTGAGGTGCTTTTCCAGTACATCTTTTGTAAGTGACATAACATTTCCTCCTCATGTGTTGGAATCAATTATGATATTTCAGCCCTTGATGCGGCGTATCAGCCTGTGGTTTACCGATCTTAGCGCTCCGTCTGTACAATGGTAGACAGGCAGTCCAAGTTTCGGCGCACAGCTCATAACGGTATTTGTACAATCCGTGCAGTTGCTGATTAGAACCGCCTGCGCCCCTGCCTTTTTCAAAGCCATTACCTTAGCGGCCTGTCCGGGGCAGTGACCGGGATTTTCACATTTCAGTGCATTTCCCCTGGCGTGAGCCTGTTTGCAGTACTGCACGTCTGTCACACGGCTGCCCATTTTCGATGCAATTTCTTCGAGCCTCTTTTTATCTGCTCCGCAGGCACACACCAAAAGGCCAAGTCTTTCCGGCCCTTTTAAAAAAC
>DCDB01000242.1:0-5023 GCA_002316215.1 Lachnospiraceae bacterium UBA1066
TTACTGCCGCGGATGCCGACGGAACGTCCCAGAATACATGCATTTTACGCAAAATATAAAAATTTGGCACTATTCACAAGAGCCCGTATGGGGGGAGTGAACAGTAACAAGCGGCGGTGATGAAACAATAAAGTTCTGTGTCGGTGTTGATTTTAGGAAATTTATCGGGTATAATATGCGGGTATGGACACGGATGAAAGATTTATGCGTGCGGCACTGAAAGAGGCGGCGAAGGCTTACGCCCTTAATGAAGTCCCGATTGGCTGTGTGATTGTCCGCGAAGATAGAATTATCGCTCGGGGTTATAACCGCAGGAATACGGACAAAAGTACTCTTTCGCATGCAGAGCTGACCGCAATAAAAAAAGCTGCAAAGAAAACAGGCGACTGGCGGTTAGAAGACTGCACGATTTACGTGACACTTGAGCCGTGCCCGATGTGTGCCGGAGCCATTGTCCAGGCTCGTATTCCGTTCTGCGTGATCGGCTGCATGAATCCAAAAGCCGGCTGTGCAGGTTCGGTTATTAATCTGTTGGAGATGGAAGGCTTTAACCACAAGGTTTCTGTCAGACGCGGTATCCTGGAGAATGAATGCAGCAGCATGCTGACGGAATTTTTCCGGAAGCTGCGCACGGATGCAGCAAAGGCAAAGAGCCCGGAAAGAGCAGGCGGAAGCTGAAGCAGAACAGGCGAAGCCCGGGAAAAGGCAGGCGGAAGCTGAAACTAAAGTGAACAGGCTGGAGCCCGGACAAAGATAAGCCGGTGTCTGGTTAAATTCTAATATGGAGAGGTATCGAAGTGGTCGTAACGAGCCGCACTCGAAATGCGGTCATCGGTTTTCCGGTGCATGGGTTCGAATCCCATCCTCTCCGCTCATGAACTTCGGCAGACGGTTATGCGTCTGCCGTTTTTTTCACAAATGCTATAAAAGGAGCGCATATGAGGAAAATTAGAAAAAAGAGTTTAAACGGTTTTTCAGATAATACGGTCAGAGAATATGAAACCAGCCACCGGAGTATTGCCGAAAGGGCAGCGGCGGAAGGCATGGTACTGCTTAAAAATGAAAAGGGGCTTCTGCCTCTGAAGACCGGAAGCAAGGTGGCGCTTTACGGCATCGGAGCATCAAGAACCGTCAAGGGGGGGACAGGCTCAGGCGATGTCAATGAAAGAAAGGCGGTTTCAATATGGGAAGGCATGAAGAATGCCGGCTTTATCATAACGAACGAGGAATGGCTTCGTGATTTTGATGTCCGCTGCGATGCGGCACGCCTTGCCTGGAGGGATAAAATCCTTTCTATGGCCGACCTTGCGGACGGAATGAATTTCTTCGATGTTTATTCAAGGACTCCGTTTGAGTATCCGGTAGGGAGAAAACCTGTAAAAACAGATGCGGAAGTTGCCTTTTATATCCTGAGCCGTATTGCAGGTGAAGGCGCCGACCGTAAAAATGCGCCGGGTGACTATCAGCTGAAGAATGAGGAAAAAGAGCAGCTGTCGGAAATCTGCCTTCTGTATCCGCAGGTTGTCGTAGCGGTTAACACCGGAGGCCCTGTGGATCTTGGCTTTGTGGACGAACATCCGGAAATTAAGGCGCTGCTTTTCATTTCACAGCCCGGTATGGAGGGCGGAAATGCTTTTGCGGATGTCATTTCCGGGAAGGCTGCGCCTTCGGGAAAGCTGACGGATACCTGGACGCTTCGTTATGAGGATTACCCGAATGCAAAAACATTTTCCTATTGCAGCGGAGACACCCGGACGGAGCAATACGAGGAAGGCATCTATGTGGGCTATCGGTATTTTGATTCCTTTCAGGTTCCCGTGCGCTTTGGCTTCGGAGACGGTCTGTCCTATACCTCTTTTGCCGGGGAGATGACGGATATCCGGATTACTTATCCCAAGGAAGATACGAAGGTGTTTTATGGTTCCGGCGATCCTGAAAGGGAGGCTTTCGTCCATGTCTCGGTAAAGGTGGAAAATACCGGAAGGATCAGGAACGGCCGGGATACGCGTTTTGTATTTGTATCCTGTCCGGACGGGCGCCTTGAGAAGGAGGCGCGCCGGCTGGCCGGCTTTGCAAAGACAAAGGAGCTTACGCCGGGCGAATCGGAAATCTTACAGATCGATTTCCCGGTTTACGCGATGTCTTCATTTGACGAAAAGATACCCGGCTGGGTTCTGGAAAAGGGAACGTACGGTATCTGGGGCGGGAGAAGCCTGGAAAGTTCCGTCCTCATGGCTAAAATTGAACTGAAAGAAGAAAAAGTCCTGAACCGGACGGAACACATCTGCCCGAAGAAAGAAGATTTGAGCGAACTTTGCCTTTCTGCGGAAAAACGTGAAGAACGTTATGCTTCCTGGAGGGATGCAGCGGTTACGGAGCTTGCCCTTGAAAATGAAAAGCTTCCGGAAACGCAGGCTGTCTACGGAAGGGAGACGACGCTTGCGGAAGAAGAAGCGCGGAAGACGGCAGAAGGGCTTTCGGATGAACAGCTGACAGACCTCGTCATCGGAGACCCCGGAAAAGGGCAGGGCGGAGTCATCGGCGCGGCTGCGGTTACGGTTCCGGGGGCGGCCGGGGAAACCGGCTCGCTTTCGAAAGACTGCGGCGTGGCTTCTATTATCTTGGCGGACGGGCCTGCAGGCCTGCGCCTTGAAAAAGAATTTGACGTCGAAGACGGTATTATAAAGAAACGTGAGTTCTTCTACAGCTTTGAGCAGGGAATTTTTGCATCTGAAAAAGAAAGCGCTGCTGAAGCTTGCGGTATGACCGGGGCAGAAGGCGGGGCGGAGGCAAAGACCAGGGAAAAACGCTATCAGTACTGCTCGGCGTTTCCGGTCGGGACGCTTCTTGCGCAGACCTTCGATACGGAGCTTGTCAGGGAAGTCGGCAGGGCGGCTGCAGAGGAAATGCAGATTTTCAATGTCACGCTCTGGCTGGCGCCGGGCATGAATATCCATCGCAACCCGCTCTGCGGACGCAACTTTGAATATTATTCCGAGGATCCTTATGTCTCGGGAACCATGGCCGCGGCTATGACACAGGGCGTGCAGTCGGTTCACGGCTGCGGAACGACGATTAAGCATTTTGCAGGAAATAACCAGGAAGACAACCGGATGGGGTCGAATGACATCATTTCCGAACGCACCCTCCGGGAGATTTATCTGAAGGGCTTTGAAATCGCTGTGAAGACCGCGCATCCGATGGCTCTCATGACCAGCTATAACCTTATAAATGGCGTTCATTCCGCGAATAATGCGGATTTATGCACAAAGGCCCTGCGAAATGAATGGGGCTTTGACGGAATGGTAATGACGGACTGGACGACAACCACGAACAGCACGGACAGTGCGCCCTGCACAGCTTCGGGCTGCATCAGGGCAGGCAACGATGTCGTCATGCCGGGAGCAGCCTCGGATTTTGAAGACATCCGGAAGGCTCTTGCGGACGGGAGCCTGACACGCCGGGAACTTGAGGACTGCGCGGCCAGGGTAATAGAAACAGTATTTAAATCTAACGAATACGAAAGCAGTTAATGTGAAGAAAAGTATTGATACAGAAAATGCAATAACACACGGCGTTATCTGGGAACAGCTCCTGCTCTTTTTCTTCCCTCTTCTTTTCGGGATGTTTTTTCAGCAGCTGTACAACACAGCCGATGCTATTATCGTAGGACGGTTCGTCGGAAAACAGGCTCTTTCAGCTGTCGGAGGCTCGACCGGGACACTGATTAATTTCTTTGTGGGCTTTTTTACGGGCGTTTCGTCCGGCGCGACAGTCACGATTGCACGCTATTATGGTGCCGAGAAGCCTGATTCGGTGAAGAAGGCGCTTCATACGTCAATCGCGATTGCCGTTGCCGGAGGTCTTATATTTACTGTTCTCGGGCTCTGGTCCGCACCGCTTATCGTGCGGTGGATGGGAGCGCCGGAAGACACAGTAGAAGGTTCCGTCCTCTATCTCCGCATATATTTCAGCGGAATGACGGCGAATCTTGTTTACAATATGGGGGCTGGCATTCTGCGTGCCGTCGGCGATTCGAAGCGGCCGCTGTACTTCCTGATCATAAGCTGCTTCTCCAATATTTTTCTCGATCTGCTTTTTGTCGTCGTATTCCATATGGGAGTAGGCGGGGCGGCTCTGGCAACGATCCTGTGCCAGCTCTTAAGCGCCGTCCTGGTTCTTGCGGCTCTGGCCGGAAGCCGGGATATGTACCGTCTTACGTTTCGCGAAATCAGGATGGACGGGGGCATGTTCGGCCGCATCATGGCTATCGGCATCCCGGTCGGCTTTGAATCTGTCATGTATTCATTTTCAAATATTGTCATCCAGTCTTCCATCAACAGCTTCGGAACGGATACGGTTGCGGCCTGGTCGGCTTACGGGAAGATTGACGGAACTTTCTGGATCGTCATGAATTCCTTTGGCATTGCTATTACGACCTTTGTCGGACAGAACAGCGGGGCCGGGCTGATGAAAAGGGTAAAGGACAGCATCGTCCAGTGTTTCATTGTCGCAACGGCGTTTACGGCGGCCTTAAGCTTTTTGCTTTATTTCTTCGGACCGTATCTTCTGCACCTTTTTACGACCGACACAGAGGTCATTGCCATCGGCACGCAGATGATGCATTTCCTTGTGCCGGTATACTTTACCTTTATCTGCATTGAAATCCTTTCGGGCTCACTCCGCGGGCTTGGAAATTCACTGGTGCCGGCGATTATTACCTGTGCGGGCGTCTGCGGCCTCCGGATCCTGTGGATCTTTTTTGCGGTTCCGCAGAATCCGACGATTGAGAACGTTATGACGAGCTATCCTCTCACGTGGGTCGTGACGTCGCTGATTTTTGTCGCCTATTTCTTCGCTTATACGAAAAAGAAGAGATACTTCCGGACGGCAGCCGCAGATGGCTGACGGAGAAGCTGTCTGCAGGAAATTAGGTGAAGCAATGAAAGACTTAAAGAGAAGGCAGCATGCGGGAAAGAAGGATATCCCGGATTGAACAGGATACAGGAACGAAAGACATACA
>DCDB01000242.1:5240-6194 GCA_002316215.1 Lachnospiraceae bacterium UBA1066
ACGAAAGACATACAGGAACGAATGATACACAGGAGAAAAAGCATACAGGAAAGAGTGATATGCTGGAACGAATGAAAAAAGGATTCCGGATGAAAAAATTATACTGCCGTATTTTGAGCGTATTTATAGCAGCCTGCCTGCTTTTTTCGGTCTGCCCTGCACGGGTTTATGCCGCCAGCACGGATACCGGCCTTCTTACGGGCTGGCCGGCAATGACGAAAATAAGTGAAGATTCTGCGGTCGTTCTCGATGCATCGAACGGGGCCGTCCTTTATGCAAAGGATAAGGACACCAAGAGGTATCCTGCTTCGATCACGAAGATCATGACCTGCCTTCTTGTGCTGGAAAATGCAAAGCTTACGGATACGGTGACGATGACTGAGACCGGAATGGCTGCCGCATATTCAGGCAGTTCCAACTGCACTCCCGTTTTAGGCGAACAGTTTACTGTGGAGCAGTGCCTTTATATGCTGATGCTGAAATCGGCAAATGATATTGCGGCGCAGCTCGCAGAGCAGGTCGGCGGCAGCGTCGATAAGTTTGCGGACATGATGAATGCGCGCGCATCAGAACTCGGCTGCACGGGTACTCATTTTAACAACCCGAACGGACTTCCGGACACGGAGCACTATACGACGGCCTATGATATGGCGCTGATCATGCAGGAATGCCTGAAAAATGAAACCTTTCGAAAAATTATTTCCACGACGTCCTACACGGTGCCGGCGACGAATAAAACCGCGAAGACCCGGACTTACGAAAACCACTGCAAACTGATCATTTCGAGCGATACTGCGCATTATTATAAATACTGCATCGGCGGAAAGACGGGATATACGGACGCAGCCCTGCGGACGCTCGCAGGAGCGGCGGAGAAGGACGGCGTGACGCTTGTAGCCGTCACTATGCACGGCGCGACTAATCAGGATTTTATTGATATGGCGGATCTTTTTA